>NZ_LSKH01000278.1:0-28550 GCF_001557395.1 Sphingomonas sp. CCH5-D11
CGCCCACCCGCCCCTGGCGCCGCTCGCCGCCGATTTGCGCGAGCGGATCGCCGCTTTGGGGCGCGCGCACGACTTCGTCCGCCCGCATAGCACCAATTCGCGGCCGTCCGCGCACCAGGACAGCCTGCGCGACCTGCTGGATGAGTTGTTGGCCCCGTACCAGTCACATCGCGGAGAGCGCGTCACGATCACTGGCGTGGACGTGCATGTCGATGATCGCGCGGCGACTCCCCTCGCGCTGCTGTTCCACGAGCTTGCCACCAATGCGAGCAAATATGGCGCGCTTTCCGCCGCCGATGGCCGCATCACGATCCACGTGGCGCGGCAAGGAGAGCAAGCCCAGATCCACTGGCTGGAGCGTGGCGGCCCCTGTCTCGAGAGCGGTGCCCGACCCGCCGGTTTCGGCAGTCAGTTGATCGAGCTCAGCGCCGTCCGGCAGCTTGGTGGAAATGTGCGCCGCACCTGGCACCCCGAAGGGTTGGAGATGATGCTGGAGGTCCCAACCGCATCGTTCAGCCGCGCGCACCGATCCGAATGACATCCTCGTGTGCGACGACATCCTGCTCGCCGCTTGCCAGCGCGGCGGCCGCCAGGATCGCGCGGTCATTGAAGGGCTTGCGTACATAGCCAAGCGCTTCTGACGGAATGCCGATCTGCGATGGGTTCGCCGTAACGAAGACGACCTTCACACCGTAATCGCGCGCGATCCGTTCCGCGATTGTCGGTCCGGTCGCGCCATCGCGAAGATTGATGTCGACAAAGGCGAAGGAGCAACCCGGCGCCGCCGCGATCGCCTGATCGCTGTCGGCAGCAATCGCGGCGACCTCATATCCGGCGTCAACAAGGATTCGCTCGAGATCCAGCGCAACGAAGATCTCGTCTTCAATGATGAGAGCTGTCTTGGTCATGATAAGTTGCCGTGCAACACAGATTAAGGTCGATCGGTTCCACGCAAAAGGAAGATTGCGTGCTCCGCAAGGAAATTGGCCGCCGCTGATCGGGTCTGCTTGTCCCCTGAGAGAAACCAAGCGCCCTCCACTGCGATGCCCCGATCGCGCAGATGCGCGCGGAAATCGTCCACCGTCAGATGGTGAATGTTCGGGGTGTCGTACCAGCGTTCCGGCAGCAGGCGGGTCACCGGCATCCGCCCGCCCCACAACAGCGAAAGGCGCACGCGCCAGTGCGCAAAGTTCGGAAAGCTGACAAACGCCCGTCGCCCGATCCGCAGCAGATGATCGAGCACCGCATCCGGTGCGCGGCAGGTCTGCAGCGTCTGGCTGAGGATCGCATAATCGAAGCTGCGGTCGGGATAATCGGCCAGATCCGTATCCGCGTCCCCCTGGATCACGCTCAGCCCGCGCCCGACCGCGCCGGCCACGTTGCGCGGATCCAGCTCCAGCCCGCGCGCGTCCGCCTGCTTGCTGTCCCGCAGCGCCGCCATCAGCGCGCCGTCGCCGCAACCGACGTCAAGCACCCGGCTCCCGACCGCGACGTGATTGGCGATAATGGCCAGATCGGCCCTCAGCGTCATGCTGCCGTTCCCATGAAGCCAGCTACCACCCGGTTCATTTCCGGGGAATCGAGCAGAAACGCGTCATGGCCGTATGGGCTGGACAGCTCTACGAAGCTGACCGGCGCGCCAGCGGCGTTGAGCGCCTGCACGATGCTGCGCGATTCGCGGGTGGGGTAAAGCCAGTCCGTGTCGAAACTGATCAGCGCGAAGCGCGCGCGCGTCTGGCGGAACGCATTGGCAAGCAGCCCGCCATGTTCCTCGGCCAGATCGAAATAGTCCATCGCCCGTGTGATATAGAGGTAGGAATTGGCATCGAAGCGATCGACGAAAGCAATGCCCTGGTAGCGCAAATAGCTTTCAACCTGGAAATCCGCATCGAAGCCGAAGCTTTTCGCCTCCCGCGCCTGCAACCGGCGGCCGAACTTCTCGGTCAGCCCCGCCTCTGACAGATAGGTGATGTGCGCCGCCATCCGGGCGACTGCCAATCCAGCCGCCGGCACGTCATGGCCGTAATATTCGCCGCCGCGCCAGTTGGGATCAGCCATCACCGCCTGCCGCCCCACTTCATGGAAGGCGATGTTCTGCGCCGAGTGCCGTGCCGCCGACGCGATCACCACCACCGCTTCGACGCGATCCGGAAAGGTCGCCGGCCAGCTCAGCGCCTGCATCCCGCCCATCGAACCGCCAATCACCGCCTTCAGCCGTTCGATGCCGAGGTGATCGAGCAGCAGCGCCTGCGCGCGCACCATGTCGCGGATGGTGATGACGGGAAAGCTCATCCCGAACGGCGAACCAGTGGTCGGGTTCACCGTCGCCGGACCGGACGATCCCATGCAGCTGCCGATGACATTGGCACACACCACGAAGAACCTATCCGTGTCGACGGGGCGGCCTGGCCCCACCATCTGGGTCCACCAGCCCTGCTTGCCCGTCCGCGGATTGGCGCCCGCGACATGCTGGTCCATCGTCAGGGCGTGGCAGATCAGAACGGCGTTGCTGCGATCGGGCGCAAGCGTGCCATAGGTTTCATAGGCGATCTCGACCGGCGCAAGCCGCCCCCCGCCGTCTAGCGGCAGCGGGCCTGGCAGGATGACGTGGCGCTGGAGACCGAAACGCTGGTCGTCGGCGGACATAAGGCGCGCGCTAGCATTGTGCGGCGCACGGGGGAAGCGGTGCATCTGCGCCCCACCGTCCCGTTCGTTGGCTGGCCGGATTAGGCTGGCGCTGCATTGCACCGGGCCGGTGCCTCCAATTCGCGCCGTTGCCAACCCTTGCCGGCCCCCGCTATGCGCCCGCTCCATGACTGGACCCGTTCCCAAACCATGGATCATGGACATCGCCCCCTATGTGCCGGGGCGATCTACGACTGATGACGGCCGCAAGGTCGCCAAGCTGTCGTCCAACGAAAATCCGCTCGGCACCAGCCCGAAGGCGCGCGAGGCATTCGCCTCCGCTGCGATGAGCCTGGAACGGTATCCGGACGCCAGCGCCAACGAACTGCGCGAGGCGCTTGCCGCCAAGCACGGCCTTGATCCCGCCCGCATCATCTATGGCAATGGTTCGGACGAAGTTCTGCATCTCGCCGCCGGCGCCTTTGCCGGCCCGAGCGACGAGGCGATTTACGTGAATTATGGCTTTGCGGTCTATCCGATCGCGATCCGTCGCGTCGGGGCGACTCCAGTGATCGCGCCGGATCAGGATTATGCGACGGACGTGGACGCGATTCTGGCCGCGGTGACGGACCGGACGCGCATCGTCTTCGTCGCCAATCCGAACAACCCCACCGGCACCTATGTGCCGCGCGCCGAGATTGAGCGGCTGCACGCCGGGCTGCGCGACGACATCCTGCTGGTGCTCGATCACGCTTATGCCGAATATATCGACGGCGGCGACGATGACGGCGGCATGGCGCTGGCCACATCTGCCTCGAACGTGCTGGTCACCCGCACCTTCTCCAAGATGTACGGCTTGGCGGCGGAGCGGATCGGCTGGGGCTATGGCGCGCCGGCGATCATCGAGGCGATGCATCGCATCCGCCTGCCGTTCTCGATCACCATCGCCGGCACGGCGGCGGCCGTGGCCGCGCTGGGAGACACGGATTTCGTCGCCACCACCGCTGCACACAATGCCAAGTGGCGCGCCTGGTTCTCCGAAGAAATCGCCAAGCTTGGCAATGCCGGCCTGCGCGCCATTCCAAGCCAGGCCAATTTCGTCCTGGTGGTGTTCGAAGGCGAGTTGACGGCTGAGGCGGCCTACAAGGGTCTGATGGACGCTGGCTATATCGTTCGCTGGCTTCCGGGGCAGGGTCTGCCGCAGGCCTTGCGCATCACCATCGGCACGGAGAGCGAGACGCGCGGGGTGATTACCGCACTGCGCGACATGGCGGGCGCGGTGTAACAAAGTCTGGCGAACAACGTCAAACAGCGTCACCGCGGCCTTGTGCCGCGGTCCACCGTTCCGCAAACTCGCTGGCCAACACGCACGCGGTAAGGTGAATGCCGGGACAGGCCCGGCATGACGACGAAGCGGGTAAACGGAGATTCGAAGTGCTTCCCTTTGCCCGCGTCACCATCATCGGCCTCGGCCTGATCGGCTCCTCCGTCGCGCGCGCAGTGCGGCAGCATATGCCGACGGTGCGCCTCACCGGGCACGATGCAGATCCGGATGTCCGCGCCCGCGCCGACGCGCTGGGGATCGTGGACGATGTGACCGACACGCTCGGCGCCGCAGTTACCGACGCGGAACTGGTGATCCTCTGCGTGCCGGTCGGCGCGATGGGCGATGTCGCAGCCGAGATGGCCGCCGATCTGCCGGTGGAGGCGATCGTTAGCGACGTCGGCAGCTGCAAGGCCGAGGTCGTTCGCGCGCTTACCGCCGCCCTGCCCGGCACCGCAATCGTCCCGGCACACCCTGTCGCCGGCACGGAGCAAAGCGGCCCGGAGGCCGGTTTCGCCAGCCTGTTCCATGGCCGCTGGTGCATCGTCACGCCGCTGGCGGATGGCGATCCAATCGCTACCGAACGGGTCGCGGAGTTCTGGCGGCGTCTGGGGAGCATGGTGGAGATCATGGCGCCCGATCACCACGATCGCGTGCTGGCCGTGACGAGCCACCTCCCCCACCTGATCGCCTATACCATCGTCGGCACAGCGAATGACCTGGCCGAGGTGACGCAATCGGAAGTGATCAAGTTTTCCGCCGGCGGCTTCCGTGATTTCACCCGCATCGCCGCGTCGGATCCGACCATGTGGCGCGACGTCTTCCTCGCCAACAAGGAAGCGGTGCTGGAGATGCTTCAGCGCTTCAGCGAGGATCTGTCGCATTTGCAGCGGGCGATCCGATGGGACGATGGCGACACCCTCTTCGACCTGTTCTCCCGCACGCGCACGATCCGCCGATCGATCGTCGATCAGGGGCAGGATGATGCCGCGGCCGACTTCGGCCGCAAGCACGAATGAGCGAGCGTCCTGCCGGCCGGCGCGGCGATCACGGATTCGTCAGCGCGCCGGGTCCCGCTCCAGCGCGTTGATTGCCTCCCACACCCGCCGCTCCGCTTCCCGGCGCGGCAGGCCCGGCGGGATCACCTCGCCGATGCGCATCGTCACTACGCCCGGCCGCTTGGCGCCCCTCTTCGGCAGTAATCGCCCGCTATCCAGCGCAATCGGAACGACAGGCAGGTCCAGCGCCTTGTAGAGTCCGGCAAATCCTGATCGCAGCGGCGGCGTTTCGCCAGGCGGCACGCGCGTACCTTCGGGATAGACGATCACCGATCGCCCCTTGGCTCTCAGCGCCGCCCCTTCGGTCATCAACCGGCGCAGCGCCTTTGCCGATGCCTCGCGGTCCACCGCCATGGATCCGTATAGGCGCGTCGCCCAGCCCCACACCGGAATGCGCGCGAGCTCGCGCTTCAGCACCATCGCCGGGCCGCCCAGGATCAGCTGCAGCTCGGTCGTCTCGTACATCGCCTGGTGCTTGGCGGCGAAAAGAAACTGCCCTTCCGGCACGCTCCCCTCGATGCGCGTGGTGATGCCCAGAATGTGCTTCGCCGCCCAGCGCTGATAGCGTGCCCAGCGATGCGCATGGTGGATCACCACCCGCTCGCCAAAGAGCGCAGCCGGCGCGATGCCAAGGACAATCGGCACCGATCCAGCGTAGAAGACGATCTGATACACGATCGTCCGCAGCCAGTTCATCATCAGCCAATCCCTGCCCACAATGCGATCCGGCGCAGGATCAGTTTGTTATATTCGTTCACCAAGCGCCCCAGTCGCTGTTCCGCCGGCACGCCATCACGCAGGATGCGAACATCGGCATCCAGGGCCGCCCCCACTTCCATGCGGGCCCGCGCCATATGCCAGTCCGATGTGACCAGCCGGACGGACTTGTAGCCATGTTCGCGCATCCAGCGCCCGGTCTCCTCGGCGTTGGAGCGGGTGTCCACCGCTTCGCGTCCCAGATCGACACAGCAGGCGATCGCCGCCGCATGGCCGTTCGCTGCGGCAAGATCCACCTTGCGCAGGCCGGTCGCCACGCCGGTGACCAGCATCCGTTTGGCACTTCTCGCCTCGATCAGCGCTAGCCCGCGCGGGATACGCCCAGGTCCCCCGGTCGGCACGACGATGGCGTCGGTCTTCAGCTGCGGGTCGGCCGGCTGAGCCAGCGTCAGCATGAAGGCGGCAAAGCCCAGGCTCCACGCCACTGCGGCCAGCCCGATCAGCCGCGCGATCACAATACGGACTCCAGCGCACGGGTGATGGTGAAGCGCGCCGCCAGCGCCGCCAGCAGAACGAACGCGATAGGCAGCAAAGCAAGCGCCGCCCAGCCCGACGCCCCGAGGCTGGCCTGCCCCAGCAGTTGCGAGCCAAGCTCCGCCGCCTGCGCGCTCACCAGCAACAGCATGGCAATCGCCGCAAGGCTGCCGATCGCCGCCCCGACGCCCGCGTCGCGCGCGATGCGGCGCTGGAACAGCCGCGCCACCTGCACATCGGTCGAGCCGAGCATGTGCATGACTTCGATCGTATGGCGATGCGCGTCCAATCCGGCACGCGCCGCCAGCACCACGACCGCCGCTGTCGCAGTCGCCAACAGGATCACCAGAACCAGCGCGATCAGCACGACCAGGTCGAGGAAATCGGCCACCGGCGCCATCCACGCCTCCTGCGCGTCGACGCGCGCGGCTGGCGCCACCCGGGTCAACGCAGTCCGAACCCGCGGAAGGGCGGCGGCGGTCTCGCTCGCCAGCTCCAGGTCGATCATGGCCGGAACGGGAAGGTCGGGGTCGGCGCTGTCGTCCCCCAGCCAGGGGCGAAGCAGCGCGGCAAGCTCCTCCGGATCGACTGGTACCGCGCGCCGCACTTCGGGAAGGGCGCGCAGCGTGGAAAGGGCGCGTGCCGCCTCTGCCTTCTGGCGGGCCGGATCACTCGCCACCACCTGCACGGTCGCCCGGCCGACCAACTGGCCTTCCAGGGTATGGGCGGCATTGCGCGTCGCCAGCCCCAGCGCGGCGCCGAGCACCGTCAGGAACAGCATGATGGCGATAATCCACACCATCGCCCGCACGCCGCGCGCCTCGTCCAGCACGCGCCGGGTGCGCTCCGCCCGGGCCGTCGTCACGGGGTTCATACCGGCTCCCGCGCGGGCGGGTGGCGCAGCGTGCCCGTCGGATCCTGCAGCTTCCCCTTCACCAGTCGCATCATCTGCGCGCCCGACACCCGCTGCATCAATTGGATGTCGTGCGTCGCCACGACAACCGTGGTGCCCAGACGGTTGAGCGAATCGAATAGCAGCAGCAGGCGATCCGCCATCTCCGGATCGACGTTGCCCGTCGGCTCGTCCGCCACCAGCATCTCCGGGCGCGCGATCACCGCCCGAGCGATCGCGACGCGCTGCTGCTCGCCGCCCGACAGCGTTTCGGGCTTGGCGTCCGCCTGATCGTGAAGCCCGACCCAGGCGAGCATCTCGCTCACCGGCTCCGCAATTTCCGCCTCCGGCATTCCCGCGATGCGCAGCGGCAGTGCCACATTGTCCGCCGCCGACAGGTGCGGAACCAGGCGAAAGTCCTGAAAAACCACCCCGATCCGCCGGCGGAAGCCCGGCAGGCGGCTGCGCGGCATGGTCACGGCGTCCTCGCCGAACAGGCGGATGATACCCCGGCTGGGGCGCTGCGACAGGTACAGCAGGCGCAGCAAGGATGTTTTCCCCGCGCCGCTCGCTCCCGTCAGGAAATAGAATGATCCCGGCGCCAGCGCGAAGCTGATGTCGGACAGCGTTTCCGGCTCGTTGCCGTAGCGCAGCCCCACATTCTCGAACTGCACGATATTCGCCATTTCGGCGCCGTTCGTCCTTTACACACTGATGCCCCGCACGTGCCATCGCACGATGCGCCTCGATGCTTCAACCTCCGCTTGCATGGAGCGCAAGGGCGGTGTTTAGATTCGCGATGGCTTCAGCCCTCCTGTTCACCCGCCGGTAGCGTCGCGCGATGATCCTCGAATGTCCCGAATGCCGCACCCGATACCTGGTGCCCGATACCGCGATTGGTGCGGAGGGGCGCACGGTTCGCTGTGCGAACTGTCGCCACAGCTGGCATCAGGAGCCTGACGCCCGTGCGGCGGAGGCAATCGCGGCAGCGCCGGCCCAGGAGCCACAGCCTCCGTCGGTGATCGTGAACGCGGGTGAACAGGCCGCGGCACCTGATCTGCCCGCGCAGACAGCCGTCGCCGCATCAGATCCAGCCGGCTCCGCTGCGACACAGCCGCTGCCGCCGTTTCCCGGCATGGCACCCGCCAGCGCTGCAATCGCGGCGTGGCCAAGCCCGCCCGCTTCATCCACCACGGTGGAGAACGGCGAAAAGCCGCGCCGCAAGCGTCCCCTTGTCAATCCCGCGCGACGCTGGACGGTAGCCGCGGTGCTTGCCGCGTTGCTAATGCTGGTGGCGGTCGGCGCCATCCTGTGGACCAGTGCGCCCGGCCTCGCCACCCAGCTCGGCCTGTCATTTGGGCCGCAGGAATCGCCACTTCGACTGATCGACAATCCGATTGAGCGGCGCGAGATCAGCAACGGCAGCGAACTGTTCGCGGTCAGCGGCAAGGTGTTGAACCCGTCCAACGATCGTCAGCGCGTGCCGGACATCCGCGCCGATCTGCGCGACGCCCAGAATCGCATCGTCTTCACCTGGACGATCATTCCGCAGCAGCGCACGCTTGCGCCGAAAAGCGCGATCGATTTCAACTCGGCGAAGCTGGATGTTCCCGCCAGTTCGAAGAAGCTGGAGCTCAGCTTCGTCGGGGAGGACGGCGACTGAGCGATCGCTCACCGCTGCCGGCGATCGAGGGACTATGCGGCAGCTGAACGGAAAAGATTGCGTCCAGACGCAATCTTTTCGCCCGGAACCGGCAAAGCCCATTGCCAGCTCCCGGAACCCTTGCTAGGGGCGCGCTCCTGCCAGCCGCCGGCCCAGCCCGGCGGACATCACGTGCGGTCGTGGCGGAATTGGTAGACGCGCAACGTTGAGGTCGTTGTGTCCGAAAGGACGTGGAAGTTCGAGTCTTCTCGACCGCACCATTGATGAACGGCGGGGGCTACCAACGCTCTTCGGAGCGCCCCTCCCGTTCCCCTGCCGGCCTGCCATGACCCAGCCTTTCCGCACTGCGGCCCTTTACCAGTTCACCCGTTTTGACGATCCCGCCGCGCTGCGTGGCCCGATCGAGGCGCTGTGCCGCTCCCATGGCGTGCAGGGCACCCTGTTGCTGGCGCACGAGGGCCTGAACGGCACTATCGCCGGTCCGCCGAAGGGCATCGACGTCGTGATCGCGCACCTGCGCACCCTTCCCGGCTGCGCGGCGCTTGAGGTCAAATATGCCTGGGCCTCAGCGGAGCCGTTCCATCGGCTGAAGATCCGCCTGAAGCGCGAGATCGTGACGATGGGCCAGCCTGGCCTCGATCCGCTCAGCAATGCCGGCACCTATGTCGCGCCGGAGGATTGGAACGCGCTGATCGCGCGGCCCGACACGGTGCTGATCGACACGCGCAACGATTACGAGGTCGCCATCGGCACCTTCCCCGGCGCGATCGATCCGGCGACAAAGAGCTTTCGAGACTTTCCCGACTGGTTCCGCGCCAACCGCGATCGGCTGCTGGCCGAAGGCAAGAAGGTCGCGATGTTCTGCACCGGCGGCATCCGCTGTGAGAAATCGACGGCATTTCTGAAGGCCGAAGGCGTGGAAGAGGTCTATCATCTTCAGGGCGGCATCCTGAACTATCTGGAGAAGGTGCCCGCCGCGGAAAGCCGCTGGAGCGGCGAATGCTTCGTCTTCGACGAGCGCGTTGCGGTCACCCCCGATCTTCAGCCGGGCAGCCATGTCCTGTGCCGTGCCTGTCGCCGGCCGGTAGGGCCGGAGGATCGCGCCTCGCCGTTATACGAGGAGGGCGTGAGCTGCCCGGCCTGTCACGCTGATCTCAACGACGAGAAGCGCGCGCGCCTTGCCGAGCGTCACCGCCAGGAGGCGCTGGCCCAGGCTCGCGGCACGCGCCACGTCGGCGCCAGGATGGGTGCTGACTGACCGTTCGGCGCTTTCGCTACCGTGCGGTCATTCGGCCGCCCAGCGGACAACGGCGTTGTCATCCTCAGGCTCGTCATGAAAGCGCGATTCGTCCGGAAACATCGCCTCAAGCCGGCGGCGCGCCCGCTCCGCCTCGCCGATGCGCCCTTCCAGCCGCAGTTCGGCGATCTGCAACAATCCCCGCTGGATGCGGATCTCATTGGCCATGTCGGCCATTCGCTCGCCTACAGCGGTGATGAATTCCGGAGAGAAGCCGGCCGGGTTTGACGACGGACGCAAATCCGTGACCGGATAATTATATCGGGTGATTCCGAACCGCTCGCCCACCCATGCGATGTCTTCGCGGGTCTCGTCGAAGATCTGGCGGCGCGTCGCGTCCGGCAGGTCGAAACGCTGGCCCCTGATCCCTGTAAAGGCGCCAAGCTCGGCGCCACTGCGTGCGCCGCTCCGCTTGCCCTCCAAGAAGAACGGGCGGCGCGTGTTCAGTTCGGCCATCATCATGGCCGCTTCCCAACTCAGCGACTCATTTCGCGCGACGACCTCCTGCGACAGCGCCGCGGCGGCACTCTCCAGACCGAGGCGGGTCAAGAACGCCGCACCCATGCCCGCCGGATCGGCAGTCAGCTCCTCGAACGCCAGAATTTGGTGCTGCCCCGGGCCAAGCACCTCCTCCCAGCGCTGAAAGGTGCGTTGCAAGCGCATCGCCCTTGGTTGGGCAAGCAAGGTGTCAACGTCGCCCTCGCGCTTGAACCGCTGCTGCGTGTAGCTGACTGCCCAGTCGACCGGGTCGCGCACCACAGCGACCAGCTGATAGCTGTCGACATATTGGTCCAGCCATTCCTTGATCTGCTTCATCACGGGCGGTTTCAACCCGTACATCAGCTCGGTCGAAAGGATCAGCGTATGCCAGTCGCGTCCGCGAAGCTGCTCCTGCACCGCGGCAAACTGCTTGGCCGAGATGGGTGACGTGCCGGACGGTACGGTGCGTTTCCGCGCACGGATGTAATCTTGCGCACGCCCGCGAAAGAGCGCCAGCAAGGTCGCGCTGTGGTCGCGGCCGGTGCCGGGATAAAGGAGGCCGAAACGCGCCAAAGCTGACCGGTTGTGGCTCAGCGACGCCTGAATCGCGCTGGTTCCTGTCTTGGGCGGTCCGATGTGAAGGATCGCACGCCGAGTCATCTACCCTCCACCGCCGGTCTAATCGTCCAGCGGTGGCGCAAGGCAGCGCGCGATGCAACGCCCTCTTAGCTTCGAAATGGCGGCGTTTTCGGTACTTAGCGTGGGTAGACGCCCGGCGCGGGCCGAAATCAGGCTGCGCGCCGCGCGAATTCCTTGTTGATACCCAGCGCGCCCAGCGTGCAGATCGCGCCCGACAGCAGATACAGCCCGACCGACCACAGGCCGAATCGGCTGGCGAGGAACAGCGCCACCAGCGGCGCGAAGCCTGCACCGATCACCCAGGCGGCATTGGCGACGATCGCGGCACCGGTGTAGCGGCTCTCCGGCGGGAAGTTGCTGTTCACCGCGCCAGAGGATTGGCCAAATGCCAGACCCAGCAGCACGAAACCGCCCAGCATGTAGATCGCCTCACCCACTTCGCCGGCGCCCAGCAGGCGCGGCGCGAAGCCGCTATAGACCGCGATCAGCGCCGCCGAGACGCCCAGCACCGCACGCCGCCCCACGCGGTCGGCGATAACACCGGAAGCCAGGATGGCGAGCAGACCGATCACTGCGCCCAGCGCCTCGATGCCGAGAAATCGCACCGGCTCCTCCTGCGCATAGAGCGTTACCCAGGACAGCGGGAACACGGTGACGAGATGGAACAGCGCGAAGCTGGCGAGCGGCGCGAACGCGCCCAATACGATGGTGCGACGCTCGCGGAACATGGTCGCAAATGCCGGCGAGGGCTGAAGCTCCCGGCTCTCGAAGAGGCGTTCGAACTCCGGCGTTGCGACGAGTCGCAGCCGGGCAAACAGCGCCACGACGTTGATCGCCAGCACCACGAAGAAAGGATAGCGCCAGCCCCAGCTCAGAAAGTCCTGCGGCGTCAGGATCGCGAGAAAATAGGCGAACAGGCACGATGCCACCAGCAAACCCAGCGGCGCGCCGAGCTGGGGGATCATGGCGTACCAGCCACGCTTTTCCTCCGGCGCGTTGAGCGATAGCAGCGACGGCAGCCCGTCCCACGCGCCCCCCAGCGCCACGCCCTGCCCGATGCGGAACAGCGCAAGCAGCAGTGCCGACAGCGTGCCCACCTGAGCGTAGCTCGGCAGCAATGCGACGGCCATGGTCGATCCGCCCAGCAGGAACAATGCGATGGTCAGCTTGGTGCCACGGCCATGAACCCGGTCAACCCACATGAACAGCAAGGTGCCGAACGGCCGCGCGAGGAACGCCAAGGCGAAGATCGCAAACGAATACAGCGTCCCCGTCACGGCATCGACATAGGGAAACACCACCTTGGGAAACACCAGCACGGAGGCGAGCGCATAGACGAAGAAGTCGAAGAACTCGCTCGTGCGACCGATGATCACGCCGATCGCGATTTCACCAGGGGCGATTTCCTTATGGCGGGCATTTACCAGCCGTGCGTCGCGCTCAAGGGCGGTCGAGTCCGCCGTGCTGGTCGATGCAGTCATTCGTCATGCTCCCGCGGCGATCCGCCGTGCAATAATGGTTGGCCCGCGTCGGGGTTCATTACTACACTCCTGTGCCGGAGGTGCGCTAGTGACGGGATTGGACAAATTGTCCAATGTAGCGCCTCGCGGACTCGGCCTAGGAGCGTTTCATATGCCCGACCATCCCGCCCCGCTGGCACGGCTTGCCCGTGCGGCATCGATTCCGCTCCTGCTGTTTGTCGCCGGTTGCCAGGGCGCCGTGCTCGACCCGGCTGGCGACGTCGCACTGCAGCAACGCAACCTGATCTATGCATCGGTCGGGTTGATGCTGCTCATCATCGTGCCGGTGATGATCCTGACTGTCGTGTTCGCCTGGCGTTATCGCGCGGGCAACAAGGACGCGACCTATGATCCGCATTTCGATCACTCGACGTCGCTTGAACTCGTCATCTGGTCGGCACCGCTCCTGATCATCATCGCGCTGGGCGCGCTCACCTGGTCCAGCACCCACCTCCTTGATCCCTTCCGTCCGCTGAACCGCATTTCGGCGACCAAAGCGGTCGATCCGCGCGAAAAGCCGCTGCTGGTTCAGGTAGTCTCGCTCGATTGGAAGTGGCTGTTCATCTATCCCGAGCTCGGCATCGCCACGGTGAACGAGCTTGCGCTGCCGGTCGACCGGCAGGTCCGCTTCGACATGACGTCCAGCAACATGATGAACACCTTCTATGCGCCCACGCTCGCCGGCATGATCTATACGATGCCCGGTATGCGCAGCACGCTTCACGCGGTGCTGAACCGGCCGGGCGAGTTTGAGGGCATGTCCGCCAATTATTCGGGCGCAGGCTTCTCCTACATGCGCTTTCGCCTGCGCGGGCTCGACGACGCAAGCTTCGCGCGCTGGGTTGGCGAGGTGAAGGGCCGCGGTCAGTCGCTCGATACCGCCAACTACCTGAAGCTTGAAAAGCCGAGCGAGCAGGTGCCGGTCATGCACTTCGCCAATGTGGAGCCGACACTGTTCCAGCGCGCCTATGAACGCTGCGTCACCCCCGGCACGCCGTGCATGAGCGAGATCATGGCGCGTGACCATGCGGCGGGCGGCGGCGGCGATCCGCATCCGATGAAGGCTGGCGAGGGCATGCCGGCCGGCCGCCAGACCCTGCCGCGCGAGAAACCGGAGGGCGGGCTGATGAAGGACACGGACGAAATCACGCCCGTGCCGCACAATTCCAAGCCGCGCCAGCCGGGTGCGCCAGGCGCCACTGACCCTGATTCGCCCCGCAATCGCGACCTTTCGTTCCTCTCTCTGCCAGCCATGCCGGGCCATGCCCGCGCGGTGCGCGGCTGAGCCGCCGGAGCCTTCCGATGTTCAACGAAACCGTTCTGAAGACGATCTTCGGTCGCCTCAGTTTCGAATCCTTCCCGATCCATGAGCCGATCCTGATCGCGACCTTTATCGGCGTGGTGGTGATCGGCCTCGGCATCGTCGGTGCCGTCACCAAATACCGGCTCTGGGGCTACCTGTGGACCGAATGGTTCACCAGCGTGGACCACAAGAAGATCGGCATCATGTATATCATCCTGGGCATCATCATGCTCCTGCGCGGCTTTGCCGATGCGATCATGATGCGCGCCCAGCAGGCCGTCTCCTTCGGTGCGAACGAAGGGTATCTGAACGCACACCATTATGATCAGATCTTTACCGCGCACGGGACGATCATGATCTTCTTCGTCGCGATCCCGCTGGTCGTGGGCATCATCAATTATGTGATGCCGCTACAGATCGGCGCGCGCGACGTGGCCTTCCCCTTCCTCAACAACTTCAGCTTCTGGCTCACGGTAGCTGGTGCCGCGCTGGTGATGGTGTCGCTGTTCATCGGCGAGTTCAGCCGTGGCGGCTGGCTCAACTACGTGCCCGTCACCAACCTGCAGAACAGCCCCGATACCGGGCCTGATTATTACTTGTGGGCGCTGCAAATCGCCGGCATCGGCACCACCCTGTCGGGCATCAACATGGTCGTCACGGTCATCAAAATGCGCGCGCCGGGCATGACCATGATGAAGCTGCCGGTGTTCTGTTGGACGGCGCTGTGCAGCAACGTGCTCGTCATTGCCATCTTCCCGGTCCTCACCGCCGCCTTCGCGATGCTGATGCTGGATCGCTACGTCGGCACCAACTTCTTCACCAATGATCTCGGCGGCAACCCGATGATGTATTGGAATCTGGTGTGGATTTGGGGTCACCCGGAAGTGTACGTGCTGGTTCTCCCGGTGTTCGGCATCTACTCGGAGATCACCTCGACCTTCACCGGCAAGCGGCTGTTCGGCTATTCCTCGATGGTCTATGCCACGGTCGTCATCACGATCCTGAGCTACCTGGTTTGGCTCCACCACTTCTTCACCATGGGATCGGGCGCCAGCGTCAACAGCTTCTTCGGCATCGCCACGATGGTCATCTCCATCCCGACGGGTGCGAAGATTTTCAACTGGCTGTTCACCATGTACCGCGGCCGCATCCGCTTCGAGCTGCCGATGCAGTGGGTCGTTGCCTTCATGCTCACTTTCGTGGTGGGCGGCATGACGGGCGTGATGCTTGCGATCCCGCCGGCCGATTTCGTGCTGCACAACTCGCTGTTCCTCGTCGCGCACTTCCACAACGTGATCATCGGTGGCGTCGTGTTCGGCCTGTTTGCCGCAATCGATTATTGGTGGCCCAAGGCCTTCGGCTTCAAGCTCGATCCGTTCTGGGGCCGAGTTCACTTCTGGGGCTGGGTGATCGGCTATTGGGTCGCCTGGACGCCGATGTACGTTGCCGGTCTGATGGGCGTCACGCGCCGCCTGCGCCACCTGGACGATGCGACGCTCCAGCCGTTGTTCATCATTGCCGCGATCGGCGTGGCGATCATCGCGGTAGGTATCGCCGGCTTCGTCATCCAGATCGGCGTCAGCATCATGAACCGCGACAAGCTGCGCGTCGGCAACGATCCGTGGAACGGCCGCACGCTGGAATGGGCGACCAGCTCGCCCCCGCCGGCGTACAATTTCGCCTTCACGCCCGTCGTGCACGATCTGGATGCGTGGCACAACATGAAGGAGCGTGGTTCCAAGGCACCGGACAGCGGCTTCATGCCGATCCACATGCCGCGCAACACCGGCGCGGGCGTGATCCTGTCGGCGCTGGCCGCCGTGCTCGGCTTCGCGATGGTGTGGTACATGTGGTGGCTGGCCGCCGCGAGCTTCGTCGCCATGATCGGCTATGGCATCGCCCACACGTTCAACTACAACCGCGATTATCACATCCCGGCCGATGAAGTGGCCGCGACCGAACGCAAGCACGCGCTGGCGGGGGCCTGACATGACGACTCTTTCTCCCACCGCGGACGAAGCGAACCACACGGCCGGGGCGGATGCCGCCCCGCCCATCTTCTACCAGACGGAGGCTGATCACCACGACCACAGCTCCGGCGGAACGATGCTGGGCTTCTGGATCTACCTGATGAGCGACGCGCTCATCTTCGCGACCCTCTTCGCCACCTATGGCGTGCTCAGCACCAGCTATGCGGGGGGGCCCGCCCCTGCCCAGATCTTCGATCTGTCGCTGGTCGCGCTGAACACCGCGATGCTGCTGATCTCCTCGATCACCTGCGGCATGGCAATGATCGCGATGGAACAGGGTAATGTCCGCGGCACCCAGCTGTGGCTCGCCATCACCGGCCTGTTCGGCGCGGCGTTCATCGGCATCGAGCTCTATGAATTCATCGAGCTGGTCCACGAAGGCGCTACGCCGATGCGCAGCGCCTTCCTGTCCGGCTTCTTCACCCTGGTCGGAACCCACGGCCTGCACGTGTTCAGCGGCCTGATCTGGATTCTCGTCATGCTGGTCCAGCTCGGACAGCGCGGCCTGATCATGGAGAATCGCCGCCGCCTGATGTGCCTCAGCATGTTCTGGCACCTGCTGGATGTCGTCTGGATCGGCGTCTTCACCTTTGTCTATCTGCTCGGAGTCCTGCGATGAGCGCTCCCCACGCCCACGCCGATACGCACGGCCACGGTCATGCCGACGACCACCATCATGCGCCGGCGCCCGACGGCGGCCACGGCCATGGCTCCCGCCGCGGTTATGTGATCGGCTTTCTCCTGTCGGCGGTGCTGACGGCGGTGCCCTTCTGGCTGGTCATGACGGGCGCGCTCGCCAGCGTGCAGGCAACGGCCATCATCGTCGTCGCGCTCGCCTTCGTGCAGATCATCGTCCACACCTTCTTCTTCCTGCACCTCAACCCGCGGGCGGAGGGCGGCTGGACGCTGCTCGCCTTTATCTTCACGGTCATCATCATAGCGATCGTGATCGCGGGATCGCTGTGGATCATGTTCCACCTCAACAGCAACATGATGCCTATGGACGGCATGGGCATGTGATGAGACGTTACGCGTTTGCCGGCGTCTGCCTGACGCTGGCGGCGCTCTTCACGGCTCTCGGGTTCTGGCAGGTCGATCGGCGCGCTTGGAAACTTGATCTGATCGACAAGGTGGAGACGCGGGTCCACGCCGCCCCGTCTCCCCTTCCCCCACCGTCCGAATGGCACGGTGATCTGGCGTATCGGCGCGTGCGCCTCACCGGGCGCTTCCTCCACGATCGCGAAACCTTGGTGCAGGCCGTGACCGTCCATGGGCCCGGCTGGTGGGTGTTGACACCGCTGCGTCTGACCGACCCGGCACTGGCCTCCCGCCGCGCCACCGGCCACCCGCTGATCCTCGTCAATCGCGGCTTCGTGCCCGACACACGCCGTGAGCCTGCGATGCGGTCGGCCGCGCAGCGGGACGAGCGCGTCACCATTACTGGGCTCATCCGCGCCTCGGAACCGGGCGGCGCCTTTCTCCGCAGCAACGACCCCGCCGCGAACCGCTGGTTTTCCCGCGATGTGGCCGCCATTGCGCGGGCGCGCGACCTCGACCCGATCGTGCCCTTCTTCATCGATGCAGACGCCGCGCCCAATCCCGGCGGCTATCCGATTGGCGGCCTGACGGTGATCGCCTTTCGCAACAATCACCTGTCCTACGCCATCACCTGGTTCGCGCTGGCGCTGCTCAGCATTGGTGGCGCGGTGATGGTGTTCCGAGCCCGTGGCAGGGGACGATGATGGATTCGCCCCTTCTCGCGCTCACACGACGATCCGCCGCGCAGGCCGGCTCCTCGCGCGATTCCACCGCTGCCGAAAACATGCGTCAGCTGCTGCAGCTGCGCTGGATGGCGGTGGCGGGACAGCTGATCACCATCCTGGTGGTTCATTTCCTGCTGGGCGTGAAACTGCCGCTATTCCCGATGATGGTGGTGGTCGCGCTTCAGGCGTTCGCCAACATCATCAGCTTCGTGCTGCTGAGCCGGGATCGCGTCACCAACGTAGAACTGATGCTGGGGCTGCTGTTCGACGTCGGTTCCTTGACCGCGCAACTGTCGCTCAGCGGCGGGGCCACCAATCCGTTCGTGTCGCTCTACCTGATCCAGGTGGTGCTTGGCGCGATCCTGCTGGAAAGCTGGTCGGTGTGGGTGCTCGTGGTCCTGACCACCGTTTGTTATGCCGGTCTCGCGGCGGATAGTCGCCCGCTCGCCTATCCGCCAAATATTGAGCCGCTCATCGGCGACCTCAACGCGCTCGGCGCTTGGCTCAGCTTCGTGCTCAGCGGCACTCTCCTTGCCATGTTCGTCACGCGCATCAGCCGCAATCTGCGTGCTCGCGACGCCTTTCTCGCCGATCTGCGGCAACGCGCGGCGGAGGAGGACGGCATCGTGCGCATCGGCCTGTTCGCCAGCGGGGCGGCGCACGAACTCGGCACCCCACTCGCCTCGCTCGCCGTGATCCTCAGCGACTGGCGCCGCCTGCCAAAGATCGCTCAGGATCCCGAACTCGCCGGTGAGCTGGCGGAAATGCAGGCGGAGGTGGAACGCTGCAAGGCGATCGTGACCGACATTCTCCATTCCGCCGGCGAGCCGCGCGGCGAAGCGATGCAGAGCGTCGGCGCACGCGCCTTCCTCCGCGATATCGTGGAGGAATGGCGCACCACATTGGCCAGCGGCCCGCTGACCGTCGATCTACAGGGCCTTGGCGATGCGGCGGTGGTGGCCGGTCCGTCATTGCGGCAGGCGGTGTGGAACCTGCTCGACAATGCCGCGGAGGCATCCCCCGGTGGCGCTGCGCTGGTCGCCACCTGCGATGCCGACGAATTGACCATAAAGGTGATCGATGACGGCCGCGGCTTCACGGAAAGTGAACTCGCCGGGGTCGGCAAGCTTTACCATTCCGGCAAGGGCGCGGGCCACGGCGTCGGCCTTTTCCTGGCCAGCAACGTCGCGCGTCGGCTGGGCGGTCGGCTGGCGGCGATGAACCGGCCGGAGGGCGGCGCCGACGTGCGGCTCGTCCTCCCCCTTGCGAAATCCAGGCGCTAGGGCCGCCCACGAGAGCCTGTCGGAGGAAGCGATGACCGAGGAACGCCGGATCCTGATCGTCGAGGATGACGAGACCTTCGCACGCACGCTGCAGCGCTCGTTTGAGCGGCGCGGCTATCGCGTCTGGCTGGCGCACGGTCCGGCCGAGATGGAAGCGCTACTGGAAGAGGCGCGCCCCGGCTTCGCGGTGGTCGATCTGAAGCTCGGCAACGCGTCGGGTCTTGCCTGCGTCGAACGGCTGCACGCATCCGATCCCGCCATGCTGATTGTGGTGCTCACCGGCTTTGCCAGCATTGCGACGGCCGTTGAGGCCATCAAGCTGGGCGCCTGTCATTATCTCGCCAAGCCGTCGAACACCGACGATATCGAGGCCGCGTTCAGCAAGGCGGCCGAAGGCGACGTCGACGTTCCGATCGAGGGGCGCAGCACTTCCATCAAGACGCTGGAATGGGAACGGATCAACGAAACGTTGGCCGAAACCGGGTTCAACATCTCGGAAACGGCGCGGCGCCTTGGCATGCACCGGCGCACCTTGGCGCGAAAGCTGGAGAAAAAACCGCTCCGCTAAGGATCGCACGCCGGCACGTTAACCTGGATCTAACGCTTGGCGGCGCATGGTGGCGCGATGTTCCCGATCCATGAAGAGGAACGCCTCGAGGCGCTGCGTTCGCTGGAGGTGCTGGATACCCCGCCCGAAGCGGAATTCGAGGCGATCGTTCAAGGCGCCCGGCACATCTTTGACTCGCGTATGGCGTTCGTGTCGCTGGTTGATGCAAACCGGCAATGGTTCAAGGCGCGGTGCGGCTTCAGCATCCCGGAAACCCCGCGCGAAGTCTCGATCTGCCAATATGCGATCGCGGCCGATGACATGCTGGTCATTCCCGACACGCTGGCCGACCCGCTATTTGCCTCCAGCCCGGTGGTGACCGGACCGCCGCACATTCGCTCCTACGCCGGCATCCCGCTTCGCCACGGCACCTCGCCGGACGCTCGGCGCCTGCCTATCGGCACCTTGTGCGTCGCGGACGATCGGCTGCTGGAATTCACCCCGGAAAAGCTGGAGCTTCTGAAGGGCTTTGCCGGCGTCATCGAAGGTATTCTGGAGGCACGCCGCGCCCGTTCCGAAAGCCTGAAGCTCGCTCTATCCCGGCAGGAGGCGCTGATCGAGAGCGAACGCGCACAGCGGATCCTGCAGCAGGCGGAGCGTATGGCGCGCATCGGCTCGTGGCGGCTCGACCTGACGAACAACGAGACGCACTGGTCGGCCCAGACCTATGCCATCCACCAGATGCCGCCCGTCGGAAAGCCTGAACTGGAAAAGGCACTCCTCCACTATCCACCCGCTGACCGAGCGAAGGTGGAGGGGGCACTCGCCGCGTGCGCCAATACCGGCCAGCCGTGGGATCTCGAAGTCGACCTGATCAACGCCAAGGGGAAGCTTCGCCGCATCCGGCTGATGGGAGAGGCCGAGATCCGCGATCGTCAGGTGATGGCGGTCATCGGTGTGATGCAGGACATCACCGAACGCTATAAGGTTGAGCGGCGGCTGCGCGAATTCGCGCTGACGGACGAACTCACCGGGCTGGCCAGTCGCCGGGCATTCAACGAAACCTTGGACGAGGCGCTCGCCAGCACGCCGGCGCGCGCCTCCGCGCTCGCCGTGGCGATTATCGATCTCGATCGCTTCAAGGAGGTTAACGATCGGCTCGGCCATCCAGCGGGCGACGAGGTGCTGCGCGTGATGGCTGCCAAGCTAACCGCGGCCGATCATCTGGGTGATTTCCTTGCGGCCCGGCTGGGCGGCGACGAATTCGTGGTCATGCTGCGTGGCAGCCATGCGGCCGAGCGGCTGGCACAGGGGATCGAGCAGTTGCTCACCGATCTTCGCCACACCGTCTATGGCGAGGGCGCCGACCCGCATGAGGGGATCACGGTATCGGCGACGATCGGTGCCTGCGTCCGGGATGCCGCGCACGCGGATCGCCCTTCGCTGATGAAGGCGGCCGATACGGCGCTTTACGCGGCGAAGCGGGCGCGCCGGGGCACGGGCGCGATCGCCGGGCGTGATGGCATTCTGGTCGCCCATGGAGCGCCTGCGCACCAGGTCGCCTGACACCCGGACCGCTTGCGCGTCAGCCCAGCCCGGCCCTGGATCGAGGGGAAACCCACTTCCCCTTGATTCGGCTTGTCAGGTGAAACTGGCGGCAGCGGTCACAGCGATATACTCTGAGGTCCATGCCCGAGCGCTGCGCCGCGGCGGTTGCCTCCGGCGCCGTGGCGAAGCGCAGCTTGCGCCCGCAAGTGCTCAGTTTCGTGCGCATGTCTGCCATTCCCTAGCGACCCGGCTAAGCACGGGCGGAGATCCGGCCATCACCTGACCGGCGTCAACTCGCCCCATGTAGCTCGGCCACGCTGCAACATTTCGTTGTTCGAGCGTTACATTGGCAATGCCGTCATTCTCCAGCCCCGAACCCTATATTCTCTGGTTGACGGGGGCAGGCGTACTCGTCGCGCTGGTGGCATGGTTGCCGCTGGCGCTGCGCAAGCTGCCGCTGTCGTTGCCGATCATCTGCATCGGCATCGGTGCGGCCATCTTCTCGCTGCCCGCCGTTCACTGGCACCCGCTGCCCTACGACTTTCCCGATGTCACCGAGCGGCTGACGGAATTCGTCGTGATCATCGCGCTGATGGGCGCCGGGCTCAAGCTGGACCGGATCTTCCGCTGGCGGCACTGGGGCGTCACCTGGCGCCTGCTCGCCATCACCATGCCGCTCGGGATCGCCGCAATCACCTTGCTGGGCGGTTGGTGGCTCGGGCTCGGCTGGGTGGCGGCGCTGCTGCTGGGTGCATGCCTTGCGCCGACCGATCCGGTGCTTGCCGCCGATGTTCAGGTCGGTCCGCCCAAATCGAATGACGAGGATGAGGTCCGCTTCGGCCTCACGTCAGAGGCCGGGCTGAACGACGGGCTTGCCTTTCCTTTCGTCCACCTGGCCATCGTGCTCGGCACGCTGGCCGCCGCTGGCGAGCCCTGGGCAAAGACCTGGGTATTGGAAAACGTGATCTGGGAAATCGTGGTCGGCATCGGCGCAGGCTGGCTGATCGGCAAGGCTTTTGGCTGGCTCACTTTTCACGTGCCGGCCGAAACGAAGCTGGCGGCCACCGGCGATGGCCTGATTGCGATCGCGGCAACCTTTGTCTCTTACGGCGTGACGGAGATCGTTCACGCTTACGGTTTCCTGTCGGTGTTCGTCACCGCCCTCGCCCTGCGCCGCTCGCACCGCGACCATGACTTCAATCACCAGATGCACGATCTGACCGAGCAGGTGGAGCGGATCGCGATGATGATCGTGCTGATTCTGTTCGGCGGCGCGCTGGTGGATGGATTGCTGGCGGCGCTGCGCTGGACGGATGTGGTCGCAGCGGCGGTTCTGATCCTGATCGTCCGGCCGCTCACCGGGTTGATCGCACTGGTCGGCTTTCCGGCGGACCGCTCGGAAAAGCTCACCATCGCTTTCTTCGGGATCCGCGGCGTCGGCTCATTCTATTATTTGGCTTATGCGCTCAATCGCATGAACCTGCCCGAGGCGGAGCGCCTGTGGGCGATCGTCGGCATCACCGTTTTGTTCTCGATACTGCTGCACGGGCTGACGGTCACGCCGATCATGCGTCTGCTGGATCGCCAGCACGGGCGCGATCCTGATCGGTCGAGCACGCCGCCGCCCGGCCTCCAGGGCCCGGCGGCGGAGCAATGATCCGTCAGGCCGCGATACAGCTCGCGTAGCTCTTTTCCTCGATCAGATCCGATTCCAGCTTCAGGTTGATCTCGCGCTTGATCGCCGCCCGCTCATCGTTGCGCTGATACACGGCGCGGGCGAGACGGATGAAGTCGGCCCCGAACTGGCGCGCCGCCTCCTGTTCGCGGATCGCGTCCTCGATCTCCCACAAGGCCTCATTTACGGCTTTGAGCGCTCGGACGAGCGGGGCGATGCCGCTGCGGTTCAGCACCTGTCCGCCAATCCTCTGCAGAAGGCGATACTCGCGCAGCACATTCTCGCGCGCCTCGGCCCGTGTGATCCGCTCGCGCTTGATCTCCAGAATGGTGATCTTGTCGAGCAATTCACCCCAGGACACGGGAACTGATGGTGCCGCGATACTCGCCATGGGCCAGCCTTTCGTCGTTGGTGAAAGTGGATGTTCGATCCGCCAGGTCGCGCACAACGCGCGCGATCACGCCCGCCCAGTCGCCGGGTGTCCGCTGCACGTACAGGCGCATGTTCGGGTACCAGGGCGTATCCGTCGCGGCCGGGTTCCAGCGCCAGTCCGGCTCCGCCTTCAGCAGCAGCCAGGTCGGTCGGCCCAGCGCGCCGGCGAGATGCGCGATCATCGTGTCGACGGTAATGACCAGATCGCACGCCGCCACCAGCGATGCCGTTGCATCCATGGCAAAGGCGCAGCCCGATGGGTTCAGCACCGGCAGCGGTGATGGCTCGGCAACCAGCGTGATGCAGCGATGCGCCGCCGCGACTGGTGCGAACAGCGCGGGGTTGAGCGAACGCGCCGGATCCCAGTCCCCGCCCTGATGGCACAGGCCGATAATTTCGGCCGGCAGTGCCGCCGCGCTTGCCTTCACATAAGGAGAAATGCCCGTCTCAGGCCGCGCGCGCAGCGCAAAGGGCAGTTCGGTGATCTCGATGTCGCATGCCGCGGGCGGCAGCGGGTGGGCATGATCAAACGGCACCACGTTTATCCCGGCATCCACGCTTGCGATCAGGTCTCGGAGCCGCGCCGGCGCTTCCACCGTCACGCTGGCGGCCCTCCTGGCCAGGATCGGCAGGAATCGCGCGAACTGGATCGTGTCGCCCAGGCCGTGATAGCATCGCACCAGCACGTCGTACCCGTCGAACGAACGGCCGTCCCATACCCAGCGCAGGTGATATGGCAGGCTGGGATCGTCGCGCGTCGCTGGATCCCGCTGAGCCATGTCGCGCGCGGACAGGGCCCAGGCGCGCGGGTAATCGCCCGCTCGCATCGCGGAAATCCATTGCTGCGCGCCATCATTCATCAACAAAGCTGAATGTTGCGGGGCCACCGCGGTTCCCTTCATCGCCTCCTTCATCGCGAAACGATTGGCGCGAACGACGGCAGGGAACAGCTTTGTTGTCGGATCGTTAGGTGTAACGAGGGTCCCCGTGCCACCGTGCTAAAGGACCAGTCTTCTTTGGCGCGCATGTCGCGGGCCGACATCCAGGGGGCGCGATGCCGGTAGCCGCACGTTCGAATGACGAGACACGCAAACGCGAGCTAAGTAGTAGCATCGCCGCGCTGGCGCCGTGGTTTCACAATATCGATCTGAACGGCGTGGAGACGGCGCCCGATCATTTCCTGGGCAATTACCCGGCGGACAAGTTCGCGCGCTTCGCCGCGATCTTCCCTGAAGACCTCACCGGAAAGAGCGTGCTCGACATCGGCTGCAACGCGGGCTTCTACTCGGTTGAGGCGCTGCGTCGCGGTGCGGAGCGCGTGGTCGGGATAGACAGCGACGATCGCTATCTCGCGCAGGCCCGCCTCGCTACCGACGCGCTGGGCTTCACCGGCGTCGAGTTTCGCAACCTGTCGGTTTATGACGTGGCGAAGCTTGGTGAAAAGTTCGACCTCGTGATCTTCATGGGCGTCCTTTACCACCTGCGTCACCCTCTGCTCGCACTGGACCTGATCCGAGAGCATGTCGCCAGTGACGCCATGCTCTTCCAGACGCTGCAGCAGGGCTCGCGCGAGGTGGCGGACGTGCCGGAGGACCACCCGTTCTTCGAACCCGACACCTACCGCCCACCGGCCTATTTCGACGCGCCCGGCTATCCCAAGATGCATTTCATTGAGAAGAAATTCGCCGGTGACTGGACAAATTGGTGGGCGCCCAACGCCGCCGCCAGCCAGGCGATGCTGCGCGCGGCCGGCTTCACTGTCGAGGCTGCGGCCGACGGCGATGTCTATTTCTGCCGGGTCGCACCGGTGCCGTTCGGCCAATATGGTCCGGCGGCCGTCTATCCAGCCAAGGGGGGAACAAGTTCGTGATCGAAGCGGCGATGATCTGGAATGAGCCGAACAACAAATCGCATTGGGATCCGGAAATCGATCCGGACTGGTCGTCCTATGCCGATCACGTGATCCGCGCCGGTAATTCGATCGCTGCGATCAACCCGGCGATCACCCGCGTGCTGGGCGGCATGTCGCCTATCGACCCGCAATGGGTGAACCGGATGCGCGCGCATGGTGCGCTTGACGCAGTGGACGTGATCGCGGTGCACGGCTTCCCGCTCGATTGGAACCTGTGGTCGATCCACGACTGGCCCAAGAAGATCGCGGAGATCGAGGAGGTCGTCACCGACAAGCCGATCTGGGTCACCGAAGTCGGCGTTGGCTCGTTCGGCGCGGAGGAGGTGCAGGTGTTCGGCGTCGAGAAGACGGCGGAACTGCTCATCGGCCGCGTGCCCAACGTTTATTGGTATTCGCTGTACGATCTGCCGCAGTCCTGGGGCGCCACCACCCGCCACCGCGAGGCAGAGGGCTCCAGCTATTACCGCCATTTCTACATGGGCCTGATCCGCGAAGACGGCACGCCCAAGCCCGCGCTCGACGTTTATGCCCGACACGCCGCAGACATGGGCCTGATGCAATGGTTCCACTTCGAGGACCCGCGGCTTGACGAAGCGGTTGGCTGGCTCAAGCGGCTCGGCACGCGCAAGCTGCGTACCGGTCTCAGCTGGGCCGATCGCTTCCGCCCCAATGCGCTCGACTGGTTCGATCGGCAGATGGAAGCGCTGGCTGACTTCGATGTCACGGTCACCTTCTGCTTCACTCCCGAGCATTTGGGCGTTCAGCCGCATCACACCAGCCCGGCGCGCGATCCGCAGATGTTTGCCGATTTCTGCGCCGAGATGATCGACCGCTACGCCCCGGCCCAGGCAAGCTCGGCGCAAGCCACGCCGCTCAAGCTCGCCGCCTCGGCCTGAAAGACACGCGCATGAAGCCCCGTATCGGGTTCCTCGGCACCGGCTGGATCGGTCGTCACCGCATGGCCGCGATGGTCGCGACAGGGGCGGTCGAGGCCGTCGCCGTCTGCGATCCCTCGCCCGAATGTATTGCGGAGGCCGCCACCGTCGCCCCCACGATCCGCATCGTAGACTCGCTCGATGCCATGCTCGCGCTCGATATCGACGGTGTGGTGATCGCGACCCCCAGCGCGCTCCACGCCGATCAGTCGATCCAGGCGCTGGAGGCCGGCAAAGCGGTCTTCTGCCAGAAGCCGCTCGGCCGCACCGCAGCGGAGGTGAACGCGGTCATCGCCGCCGCCCGCCAGGCCGATCGCCTGCTCGGCGTCGACCTGTCCTATCGCCACACTGCCGGGATGGAGGCGATCGCGCAGCTGATCCGTGAAGGGTCGCTGGGCGACATCTTCGCAATCGATCTCACCTTCCACAACGCTTATGGCCCGGACAAGCCGTGGTTCTACGATCCCGCACAATCAGGCGGCGGCTGCGTCGTCGATCTCGGCGTTCACCTCGTCGATCTCGCACTCTGGGCGCTCGGCTTCCCTAAGGCGCATGATGCGCATGCCGCGCTTTACGCCGGCGGCCAGCCGCTCCATCCCGGCTCGGTCGAGGATTATGCCAGCGCCAGCTTCACCGCCGGAGGCACCGACGTGCGCCTCACCTGCTCGTGGCGCCTCCATGCCGGCCAGGATGCGGTAATCGCCGCCGATTTCTACGGCACGCAGGGCGGCGCGGCGTTCCGCAACGTCGGCGGCAGCTTTTACGACTTCACCGCCGATCACTTTACCGGCACGTCCGCCCGCCGCCTGACGGACGGCGCGGACGATTGGGGCGGCCGCGCCGCCGCCGCCTGGGCGACCCAGCTTGCGCAAAGCCATCACTACGATCCCGCCGCCGATCATTTCGCCCGTTCGGCGGAGGTGCTCGACCTCATTTATGGTCGCTGATCGGCATGGCTTCACGAAAAGTCGGCGTTCTCACCTTTCACCGTTCCATCAACTACGGCTCCTATTGGCAGGCGCGCTGTCTGGTGGAAGGACTGCGCGCGCGCGGCCTCGATGCGGAGATCCTCGATCACCGCTCACGTCGGGTGGAGTGGCGGGAGGCGCGCAACGCCTTCCAGCCCACCCTGCCGGTCCGGACCGACCCGCGCCACTTCGCCGCGCTCGGTCGCAAGACCCGCGCGCTGATCGCCGCCGTCAACGCATTGCCGCTCTCGCCGCCCTTCCCGCTCGAGGATGCGGCGCGATCACCGGGCTACGACGCCATCGTGATTGGCAGCGATGAGGTCTGGAACTTCCGCCACCCCTGGTATTCGGGCGCGTCGATCTTCTTCGGCGAAGGCCTGAACGCCGATCGCCTCGTTTCCTACGCCGCCAGCTTCGGCAATCACGACGCCGCCGACGGGATTGACCCACATTGGCTGGAGCGCCTCCGCCGCTTTCACGCGCTTTCCGTGCGCGACGAGAACAGCCGCGCGATGCTGGCTCCCTTGTCTTCGGACCGATTATCGTCCGCTCGTGCCGAACGAAGTCGAGGCACCAGCGTCGGCCAAGCTGCCCCCAGCTCGTCCCTCGAACTCGCTGGGAGCGGACGGAAGGACAGCAGCATCCCCCTCGTCCTGGATCCCTGCCTGCAATTCCCGCAAGTGATCCCCGACGCAGCCGCCCGGTCGGACACGCGTTATGCCGTGGTGTACGGCCACAGCTTCCCCGACTGGTTCACCGCGCAGCTGGGCCGCTGGGCCGACGCGACCGGCACCCGCCTCGTCACGATCGGCTATCCCAATCCGATTGCAGACGACGAGCGGATCGACGCCACCCCGGCCGATTTCTCCACCCTGATCGCCGGCGCGACCGCCGTGGCGACCAACTTCTTCCACGGCTGCGTCTTCGCGATCCGCCACGCCCGTCCCTTCGTCTGTGCCGCCTCGCCCTATCGTCGCAACAAGGTGCAGGATCTCACTCGCGCGCTCGGTCTGGGGGATCACCTGGTGGAAGACGGCACCAGCGACGCGGCGTTCGCCCACTTGCTCGCCGTACTTCCGACTGACCTTCCCGCTCGCCTTGCGGCCGAGCGCACCGCCTCCTCGCGCTTCCTGGACCATGCCCTCGCCTGACCCCCTCACCCCGTCGGACATCGTAGCCTCGGGCCTGTGCATCGGCTGCGGCGGTTGCGCGACCAGTGGCATGGCGTGGGACCGCTACGGCCAGCGCAAGCCCAGCGCCGCCACCCTCAACCATTACCGTCATGGCGGCCCTGTCCTGAGCGACGCCAGAGGCGGCGTCGACGGGCCCGGCATGACGAGCGGGGCGACCACCCCCCGTCATCCCGGCCTTGAGCCGGGATCCAACGCGCCGCACACGCTGTCAC
>NZ_LSKH01000279.1:0-250 GCF_001557395.1 Sphingomonas sp. CCH5-D11
ATCCATTGGTCATCGGCGATCCCGTGCGGCCGATGCCGATGACGGCGCGGGCCGCCAGCCGCTTCAGATTGCGATCGGACAGCGGCGCATCGGTGGCGATCACCACGATCACCGATCCGTCGCCCTGCTTGCGGTCCACCGCATCCTCCAGGAGATAGCCGCCCAGCCGCTGGCCCACTGGCAGGCCCGCGATCGTCAGCACACCGCCGTAATTGCTTTGCACCAGCACGCCGACGCGATAGCCGCCCAG
>NZ_LSKH01000280.1:0-30565 GCF_001557395.1 Sphingomonas sp. CCH5-D11
TCTCCAACCTCTGTTGTGGCCTGGAGCACGTGCTTCGACAGGCTCAGCACGAACGGGGGGGAGGGTTCGTCCGAGTCTTTTGGATCGCCACCCCGGCGTAGGCCGGGGTCCAGTTGGGGGGCGTTGGTTGCTTTCTCGGGGGCCTTCCCAACTGGGCCCCGGCCTTCGCCGGGGTGCAGGTTAGGGGGTGTGGCAAACGGTTTGCCGATCTCGATCGCCACCGTGTCCGCATCGGGGGCCCAGAGGCGGAAGCGGGTGGTGCCGTCCGCAAGCGCTTCGGGGCCCCAGCGCATCACGCTTCCCATGCGCTGGTCCACATCAGGAGGACGGCGCCTTGTGGGGCAACTTCATACTCGTTGTCGATTTCGATCTCGCCCTGATCGGGCTTGGCGCTGTCGATCAGGACGGTGCGGCGGGTGTCGGGCTTGGGAAGGCGGAAGGTGATCGGCGCCTCGCTGGCGTTGAGGAGCAGCGACACCGCTTCCACGTCGCCCGTCTCGGTGCGGATCGCGCGGCGCATCATCAGCGCGCGGCCTTCGGGGTTCTGCCAGTCTTCGTCGCTGAGGCGTTCCCCGCGCTCGTCCCACCATTCGACATCGTTGACGCCGTGGCCGGGCGAGTCCTGGCCGTAGAGGAAGGTGGGCGCGCGCAGCACGGCATAGCGGCGGCGCAGTTCGGTGAGGCGGGCGGTGAAGTCGATCTGCTGCTGGCCTTCGTCGGACGCGGCGGCTTGCCAGTCTAGCCAGCTGATCTCATTGTCCTGGCAGTAAGCGTTGTTGTTGCCCTGCTGCGTGCGGCCGAATTCGTCGCCCGCGGTGAGCATCGGGGTGCCGAGCGAGGCGAGCAACGTCGTCATCATCGAGCGCATGACGCGGCCGCGCGCGTCGTTGATCGCGGGGTCGTCGGTGGGGCCTTCGGCGCCCCAGTTGCGCGAATGGTTGTTGTCGTGGCCGTCGCGATTGTCCTCGCCATTGGCCTCATTGTGGCGGTGTTCGTACATCACCGTGTCGGCAAGGGTGAAGCCGTCGTGCGCGACGAGGAAGTTGACGCTCGCCCACGGCCGACGCGCGCGGCGGTCGAACAGGTCGCCCGAGCCCGACAGGCGCGCGGCGAGATCGCCGCGGGTGCCCGCGTCGCCCTTCCAGTAGCTGCGCACGGTATCGCGGTACTTGTCGTTCCATTCGGCGAAGCCGGGCGGGAAGTTGCCGAGCTGGTAGCCGCCGGGGCCGACGTCCCACGGCTCGGCGATCAGCTTCAGCTGGCTGAGGACGGGATCCTGGCGGACGACGTCGAAGAAGGCGGCGCCGGGGTCGAAGCCGGTCGCCTCGCGGCCCAGCGTGAGGCCGAGATCGAAGCGGAAGCCGTCGATGCCGAAGCTGGTGGCCCAATAACGCAGCGAGTCCGCGACCATCTGGATGACGCGCGCCTTGCTCATGTTGAGCGTGTTGCCGGTGCCGGTGTCGTTGATCGTGTAGCGCGGGTTATCCTGGACGAGACGATAGTAGCTGGCGTTGTCGAGGCCGCGCCACGAGAGCGTCGGACCGCGTTCGGAGCCTTCGCAGGTGTGGTTGTACACCACGTCCATGATGACTTCGATGCCGGCCTTGTGGAGGCGGTGGACGGCGCGGCGCAGCTCGTCCTGGTGCTCGCTGGCCATGTACGCCTGTTCGGGGGCGAAGAAGCCGAGCGTGTTGTAGCCCCAGTAATTGCGCAAGCCTTTTTCCTGCAGAAAGCGGTCCTGCGTGAAGGCCTGAATCGGGAGCAGCTCGATCGCGGTGACGCCGAGACGCTGTAGGTGGCGGATCACCGCTGGGTGGCCTAGCGCGGCATAGGTTCCGCGGTCGCGCGCGGGGACTTCCTCCATCAGCTTGGTCAGGCCCTTGGTGTGGGCCTCGTAGATCACCGTTTCCGACCAGGGTGTGTTGGGGCGGCGATCGCGCGACCAGTCCCAGTGATCGTCGACCACCACGCTCTTGGGCATGGCGGGGGCGCTGTCGCGCTTGTCGAAGGAGAGGTCCTCGCGGCGATGGCCGATGCGATAGCCGTGGAGCGCGTCAGTCCATCGGATCTGGCCGTGGAGCTTGCGGGCGTAAGGGTCGAGCAGGAGCTTGTTGGGATTGAAGCGGTGGCCGGCCTCGGGCTCGTAGCGGCCGTGCGCGCGATAGCCGTAGAGGAGGCCGGGCTCGACGTCGGGGAGGTAGCCGTGGAACACCTCGTCGGTGCATTCGGGCAGCCAGAAGCGCTTGATCTCGCGCTTGCCGGCGGGATCGAACAGGCACAGCTCGATGGCGTCGGCGTTGGCGGAGAAGACGGCGAAGTTGACGCCCAGGCCGTCGAAGGTGGCGCCGAGCGGATAGGGGGTGCCGGGCTGGAGCCGGTCAACGGTGAAGTGCAAGCAGCAGCCTCGCTAGCCTGGTCGGCAGAATGGGTGCCATCCTGCCGTGGTCGATTGTGATGAGAAGAAGCGGACGCTCAGTTCGACACTTTGGCCGTGCCCTTGCCCTTGCGCGCTTTCGGAGCGGGAGCCGCCGGCTCGGCACTCGCCGCGACGATGCCGCTGGTCTGCGGCACTTCGGTGGTGTCGGGGCTGCCCTCATCGCGCGCGGCATCGGCGGGGCCGGTGTCCTCCGGCTCGCCGAAGGGCAGGTCGTCCGTGCTGTCGGGGATCAGTTCGTCGCGGTCAGCGGCGTCTGCCGCATCGCCCAGTTCCGCCTCCGCCCGGGACCAATGGTCCTGATCGCGGCCTGACGGCTCGCCCTCGTCCTGCCAGATCCGATAGGCGCGTTCCCTGATTTCCCGATCGCGATCTTCAGCCACCTTTATTCTCCTGCCTTTGCTCGTGAAACGCGCTTCCGGCGGAATCGACGCGGCGAGGCAGAGAAATTGTTGGTGCGCAAAATCGCCTGGCAAGACAGGCGGATCGCCGCCCGGATTCAGCGGCGATACGGACTGTTCAGATTGGGTACCCAGCCGGCAGTAGGACCAGCGGAGCCAAGATCGCGCGGCTGGCCGCGGAACGGCTGCGGCGCCACAGCCGCCTTGGCGCGCGCCGCTTCAGGATCGATCGGCTCGGCGAACTTGAGGCCGGCGATGCCGTCCTTAGCCCAGACCACCGTCGCGCCGACAGCGGCCAGCGCGCCAACGCTGACCAGGACGGTCGCGCCGGGCCGAAGCCCCGCCGCCTGATCGATGCGGACGCCGCCGACGGACAGATCGCGCACGCGGTGCTTACTGGGCGCCTTTGCGCCGAAATGCTCCACCGTCGCGCTCAGGAATACGCTGTGCCGTGGCGCACGCGGCTGGTGCGCTGCCGTGTCGCCTTCCGGCTCGTCCGAACGGTCTCGCTCCGTCATGTCTTTCACTTGGGGAAATCATAACCACTGTGCAAGCGGCCCCGGAAACTTCGTTTTCGCTCTTGTGACGTTATCACGTCCCCGCTAACCGGAGGGCGAGAGACAATCGGGGGTTCCGAGTGAAAGTAAATGCGATCCTGCTGGCGGGCACGGCTCTGGTCAGCATTCCGGCCTATGCGCAATCGAGCGAGCAATCGGGCGACCAGCCGAGCGCGAGTCGGACGGCGCATGTCGAGGCCTCTCCGGAAATCGTCATCACTGCCCCCTTCGTACGCGACCTGAACCTGCTCGCCGGCACGTCGGTGATTACCGGCGACGAGCTGGTTCGCGATATCCGGCCGCAGATTGGCGATACGCTGACCAGCCAGCCGGGCGTGTCGGCCACGTCCTTCGGCCCGGGCGCCTCGCGCCCCGTGCTGCGTGGCTTCCAGGGCGAGCGCATCCGTGTGCTGACCGACGGCCTCGGCTCGCTCGACGTTTCGAACACGTCCACCGACCATGGCGTGACGATCGATCCGCTCACCGCCGAACGGATCGAGGTGCTGCGCGGGCCGGCGGTGCTGCTGTTTGGCAGCCAGGCGATTGGCGGCGCGGTGAACGTGATCGACCGGCGCATCCCGCGCGGCGTGCCCGAGAAGGGCTATCACGTCGACGCGATCGGCACCTATGGCTCGGCAGCGGATGAGCGCAGCGCTGGCGCTGGCGTTGATGTCGCGCTGTCCAATCAGATCGTGGCGCATGTCGACGGCAGCTATCGCAAGAGCGACAATCTGCGCATCGGCGGCTATCAGCTGACGCCCGATCTTCGCAACGAGCAGCTGGAGATTGCCGCCGAGGAAGCCGAAGAGGGCCACGTCGAGGAGGCGGCGGAGGCGACCGAACTCGCGAACCGGCGCGGTCGCCTGCCGAACAGCGCAACGGAAACCTATACGCTGGGCGCTGGCCTGGCGGTGATCAACGAGGGCGGCAGCCTGGGCTTCTCGGTCGGCTATTACGACAGCAATTATGGCGTGGCCGAGCGGCCGGGCGCCGGCCATCATCATCACGAAGGCGAGGAAGAAGAGGAGCACGAGGAAGAAGGCCATGAGCATGGCGACGTGACGATCGCCATGAAGCAGTTCCGCGCTGACATGCGCGGCGAATTGAACACTTATGGCGACTTCATCGACAAGATCCGCTTCCGCGGCGGCTTTGCCGATTACGAGCATACCGAATTCGAAGGCGCCGAAGTGGGCACCGTGTTCAACTCGGAGGCGTTCGAAGGGCGATTGGAGCTGGTTCAGGCGGATCGCGCCGGCTGGCGCGGCGTGACCGGTTTTCAGGGCTTTACACGCGACTTCTCTGCGGTCGGCGAGGAGGCATTCGTGCCGCCGAACGTGACCGACCAATATGGCCTGTTCACCCTGCAGGAAATCAATCGCGGCAATTGGGAGTTCGAACTGGCCGGCCGGTACGAGCATACCGACGTCCGATCCAGCGCGGTGCGCATCGGGCTGGACGAGGATGTCGCGCCGGTGGCGATCAGCCGCAACTTCGACGCCTTCTCGGGAGCGCTTGGCCTGTCCTACGCCGTCGCGCCGGAGGTGAAGATCGGCATCAACGGATCACGCGCTGTGCGTGCGCCGTCGGCGGAGGAGCTGTTTTCCAACGGGCCGCATGTCGCCACGCAGGCGTTCGAAATCGGCAATCCCAACTTCAAGACCGAAAAGAGCTGGGGCGTAGAACTATACGCGCGCGGCCGCACCGGGCCGATCCGCTTTCAGGTGAGCGGCTATGCGACCTGGTTCGACGATTATATCTATGAAAATGCCACGGGGGAGGAGCAGGACGAGCTTCCCATCTTCCAATATTTCCAGGCTGGTGCGCGTTATTACGGCGCCGAAGGCGAGCTGACCGCCGATCTGGTGCGCAGCGGCTCATTCGAGCTGGATGGCAATATCGTCGCCGATTACGTCCATGCGACGCTGACGGACGATCGGGGCCCCGTGCCGCGTATTCCGCCGCTGCGCGTGCTGGGCGGTCTGACCGCACGGGTGAGCGACTTTGGCGGTCGCGTCGAGGTGGAGCATGTCACCACGCAGGATCGCATCGCCGCCTTCGAAACGCCGACCGATGACTTCACTTTGGTCAACGCGTCCGTGTCGTTCAAACCGTTCGGGCGCGAAAGCGAGACGACCTTCATCGTGTCGGCGAACAACATCTTCGACGTGGATGCACGGCGACATGCGTCGTTCACGAAGGATTTCGTGCCGCTGGCCGGGCGGGACATTCGCGTGGCGGCGCGGGTGAGCTTCTGACCTGATCCCGTCACCTCGGATCACGTCCGGGGTGACCAAGCCTGTGTGAACTGCTCGCGCTGCGTCGCCCCTGCACTCTCCGTCATGCCGGGCTCGTCCCGGCATCCAGGCTGCCGCATACCCCAGGCTTGCGAGTTTGCGGAACCCTGAACCTCGGCACACGGCCGGGTGACGCTGTTCATGGGCCAGCCGAAGAGTTTCGTACGACCCCGCGGAGGCTCGGCCCGGTTCGGAGATGGTAGCTAACAGCCCCTCCGGCCTTCCCAACTGGGCCCCGGCGTTCGCCGGGGACGCAGTTCAAACGTGTTTCGCTTACAGGCACGCCTCAAGGAAGGCCTGGTCGAAGCCGAACTGCTTGGCCTTGTCGATCGTATAGGGGCGCAGGCCCATGGCGCGATATTCGCCGATGATCTTGCCGTCGGCGGTCTCGTCCAGATATTCGAACTTGAAGAGCTCCTGTGTCACGATCACCGGGCCTTCCATGCCGATCACCTCGGTGACGTTCGTCACTCGGCGCGAGCCATCGCGCAGGCGCTTCACCTGGATGATCATGTCGACTGAATCGGCGATCTGGCGGCTGATCGCTTCCTTGGGCACCTTGATGTCCGACATCATCACCATGTTCTCCATACGCGCCAGTGCCTCGCGCGGGGAGTTGGAGTGGAGCGTACACATCGAGCCGTCGTGACCGGTGTTCATGGCGGAGAGCATGTCGAAACATTCCGCGCCACGAATTTCGCCCAGGATGATGCGGTCCGGGCGCATACGCAGCGCGTTCTTGACGAGATCGCGGATGCTGATCTCGCCCTGACCCTCGAGGTTGGCGGGGCGGGTTTCGAGCGGGAGCCAGTGCGGCTGCTGGAGGCGGAGTTCGGCCGCGTCCTCGATCGTCAGCACGCGCTCGCCGGGGTCAATCATCTTCGACAAGGCGTTGAGCATCGTCGTCTTGCCCGAGCCGGTGCCGCCGGAGATGACGATGTTGAAGCGGCAGGCGCCGGCGATCTTCAGCGCGGTGGCCATCTTGGGCGACATGCTGCCGAAGCCGGCCATCATGTCCAGCGTGATCGGCTTGGCGGAAAACTTACGGATCGAGATGGCGGTGCCGCGCAGCGAGAGCGGGGGCACGATGACGTTGACGCGGGAACCGTCCTTGAGGCGGGCGTCGGCGAGCGGCGTGGTCTGGTCGACGCGGCGGCCGACCGAGTTGCAGATGCGCTGCGCGATCTGGAACAGATGTTCCTCGTCGCGGAACTGGATCTGCGCGAGCTGGAGCTTGCCCTTCTTTTCGATGAACGTCTGGTCGGGGCCGTTGACCATGATGTCCGAGATCTCGGGATCGGCCAGCAGCTCCTCGAGCGGGCCGAGGCCGAGCAGCTCGTCGACCAGCACCTTTTCCAGCGCGAATTGTTCGCGGCGGTTGAGGGTGAGCTTGAGCTCGGCGAGCACCTCGCCGATGATCGGGCGGAATTCTTCGGCTAGCTCGTCCTTGCCGAGCGTGGCGGCGGCCTCCGGATCGACGCGTTCGAGGAGGCGCGGGAGCACCTGCTCCTTGATCTTGTGGATCGAGGATTCGAACCCTTCGACGCGGCTGTTGCCGGCCTCGCCCGATGCCGCCTGACGATCGGCAAGGCGCTGCATGGCGTCCATCTGCATGCCGGCGACGGAGCCGAAATCGTCGGGAGTCGCGATTTCGCCGGGAAGGGGAAGCGAGTCCAGCGACGGGAACTGATCACCACCCGTGTCCGGGCGCGGCGCGCCGCCCTGCATCGGGCGCGCCACGCCGAAGCCCGGCCGTGAGCCCGCGCCCGTACCACTACGACGACCGAATGCGTTCATTTGACCCACAATCCTGCTTATCTCCACCCCCAAGCTAAGCGCGAAGGCTTTAGATTTACCTAAATTCGCGGTTCGTACCGGGTGTTTCGCCAGCCTCGGGGGGCGGCGGGCTTAACTATCGCCGAGCAAGAAGACGGTGGAGGGCACGGCTGCGAGGCGTCAGCCGGTCCGGTCTCGCTCCCGGTCCAGCAGCATACGCTTTCGTTCGGGGCCATAGGCGTAGCCTCCGGTCGAGCCGTCGCTTTTCGTCACCCGGTGGCAGGGGATCAGCACGGGAACGTGATTGGCGCCACATGCCGTGCCGGCGGCGCGCACGGCGCCGGGGCGGCCGGCGAGTGCGGCGAGCTGGGCATAGGAACGAGTTTCGCCGGGTGGGATGGTGCGCAACGCCTGCCAGATCGCCTCCTGAAAGGCGGTGCCGCGCACGTCGAGCGGCAGGCTGTGGTCCCGGCCGGGACTTTCCACGATCGCGACCACTTGCGTCGCCAGCGCTGCGAGCGGCTCGCCGCCGGGTACGATCTCTGCCGCCGGAAAGCGCGCGCGCAGGGCCTGGTCATCTTCGTCAAAGGCGATGCGGCAGATTCCGCGATCCGTCGCGGCCACCAGCATCGACCCGAGGCTGGTTGGTGCGATGGCCCAGCGGATCGTGACGCCGGCGCCGCCGCGCGCCCACGCGCTGGGTGCCATGCCGAGCCGCGGCGCGCCATGCGCGTAGAAGCGGCTGGGGGCAGAATAACCGGCCTCATAGATCGCCTGGGTAATGGTCGCGCCATCGCTCAGCGCGACTGCCGCGCGCTGCGATTTCAGCGCGCGGGCATAGGCCGCCGGGGTGACGCCGGTCGCCCGCTTGAACAGACGGTGGAAGTGATGGGGGGCATAGTCCACGGTTGCCGCGAGCTCTTCAAGGCGCGGCGCGGCTTCGGCGGCCTCCATCAACGCGATCGCGCGTGCCACCGCGACCCGATCCCGCCCTTCCTCATCGGGGCGGCAGCGCAGGCAGGCGCGATACCCCGCCGCGCGCGCGGTCGGCGGATCGACGTAGAAAGTGACGTTCTCGCGGCGCGGATGGCGCGCCGGACAGCTGGGCTTGCAATAGATGCCGGTGGTGCGGACGGCGACCACGAAGCGGCCGTCGGCGCTGCGATCGCGTGCCGCGAAGGCGTCCCAAGCGGACTGGCTGTCGATCGTGTCGCTCATGCCAGCCGATGTAGTCCGTCCGCCCGCCGGGCACATCCCGCGGCTTGCGATCAAAGCGGGGTGATGTGCGTGGAGGCTAAAAGCCGGACTCCTGAATGTTGAAGTGGCGCGTGCCGCCGGCCTTGCGCGCCGCTGCCTGGACATCGGAGCGCGCCCGCAACTTGCCATAGGCGGCAACGACGGGATCGCGGGGTAGGGCGTTGGGCGGCGCTTCGAAGGTGCTGAGCTCTTCCAGCGCGCCATGTCGCTGATCGGCATTCTCCAGCCGCGCGATCATGTCGGCAGCCGCGCCCTCCAGATCGCCGCGGCATAGCAGGAGGCTGGTGAGCGTGCTGGGCGAATCCGTGGTATGCGCCCGCGCATAAGCGAGATCTTCGTCGGCGGCCGGCTGATTGCCGAGGCGATGGTTGGCGCACCCGCGGACGCCGACCACTTGCATGATGCCGTAAGGGCTTGCCGCACCGTCACTCGTATCAAGCGATGCAATCGTCTGGATCGCCCCGGCGGAATCGCCGGTCGTCAGTTGCAGGTTGGCAAGGTTGATCGTCTGGCTGACGTTCGGCGCGTCGTCTTCCTTGATCGCACTCGCGGTGCGCAAGGCGGCGAGCGCGGCGGGGACATCGCCGTTGGTGTAGTGCGCACGCGAGATCTGGTCCCACCACCAGATCACGTTATCTTCGCGGTCGCTGAGTGGCGCGTCGCTCTTGATCGCCGGCTCGATCGCATGGAGGGCGGCCAGCGCTTCCTTTGGGCGGCCGAGCAGGCGCAGATCTTGCGCGACGTCGATCACCGGCCGGATCGCATTGGGGAAACGGCCGATCTGGGTGCGCGCCTGTGCAAGGTGCCGCTCCGTCGTGGCGCGCAGATCGAGCGTTTCGCCGAAGACAGGGCGGAAGCGGGGATCGAGGCTGAGCGAAATGAGCAGCGAAGGAGTGGTGAGAAGACGCGCGATGGAATCTGCCTTGTCCTGCTCCCCCGCGTCGGCGAGCAGCAGGGCGTAGCGCATACGAAAGCCCTCGGTGCTGCCGCCGGGCTCTTCGGGCCAGTAGCTGCCATCCGCCAGCAGGGCGAGGTAGCGGCGGCGCAATGCCGTTTCGTTGGCGCGGCGCAGTTCCAGGTCGACGTAGTTCAGCCACCCCAAGGAAATCTGGTTGAGCATCAGCGGCCGCTCCTTGGCGACCGCTTCGAAGGAGGTGACCAGCGCAGGCCAGTTTTTCGCCCGAGACTCTCCGTCGAGCCGCACGCCCCAGACACCGTTGCCGGTGCCGGCCATCTGCGTCGCCCGTAGCGCGTCCGCATAAGCTGCGTCCTTGTCGCCAGCTTCTGCAAGACAAAGCGCGGAGAATTCCAGCGTCACCCGGCGAACGAAGTCATCCTGCTGGTAATCGGGCATCTTCTTCAGGCGTGTCACCGACGCAAGCACCGTCGGGCAATCCTGTTTGTCATAGGCGGCGGTGGCTTTCTGCAGCTCCGCAGATGCTGCGGATGATGGCTCAGCGGCGGCGCTCGAGGCACCCGCAAGCAACACGGCAGCCGTCAACATCTTCAGCATCAGCAATCCCCCCGGCGCCGTCCGTAGCATGATTACGGCAGCGTTCCAGAGATGGAGTGGACGCTTGCTTCACCGGCGCTACGATGCGCGCAAACAAACAAGAGAAAGGCGAGGAATGACTGATCTGGTGCTGCTCGACGTGGACGATGGCGTCGCCACGGTAACGCTGAACCGGCCGGAGGCGATGAACGCCCTGTCCACGGCGCTGCGATCACAGCTTTACCGCGTGATGACCGAGGTGGACGGCGATGAGTCCGTCCGGGCGGTGGTGCTTACCGGCGCGGGCGAGCGGGCGTTCACCGCCGGGCTGGACCTGAAGGAGCTGGGCTCGCAGGCGGGCGCGCTGGGATCCGCGAATGCGACCGGCGCCAATGAGAATCCGGTCAAGGCCATCGAACTTTGTCGCAAGCCGGTGATCGGTGCGATCAACGGCGTCGCCATCACCGGCGGCTTCGAGGTCGCGCTGGCCTGCGACATGCTGATCGCCAGCGAGAACGCCCGGTTCGCCGATACGCACGCGCGGGTCGGGGTGATGCCGGGCTGGGGGCTCAGCCAGAAGCTGTCACGGCTGATCGGGATCAGCCGCGCAAAGGAGCTGTCGCTCAGCGGAAACTTCCTTGATGCGGCGACGGCGGAACGCTGGGGGCTGGTCAACCGGGTGGTTCCTGCGGGCGAGCTGCTGGCGACCGCGCGCAAGCTCGCGAGCGACATCGCTTCTGCCGACGCGGCGTTCATCGCGGCGTACAAGAAACTGATCGATGACGGCTTTGCCCGGCCGTTCGGCGCAGCGATGGAGCTGGAGCACGAACGATCGTCGGCTGCCAACCGGGCGGTGACGCCGGAGGCGGTGGAAGCGCGCAGGGCCGCCGTGCAGGCCCGCGGACGTTCACAATGATGCTTTGATTCGGCCGATCCCGCGCTAGTCTCGCCCCGGGGACATCCGGGGGGAAGAGGATCATGAACTGGCGCGGGCTGCTGGCCCTTCTATGCGGGCTGGCGATGGCGCCGGCCGCTCAGGCCGAGTGGCTGGAGGCGAAATCCAGGCACTTCACCTTATATTCGGACAGCAGCGAGAAGGCGCTGCGGCGCCAGTCAGAGGCGCTGGAGCGGCTCGATTGGGGGTTACGCCGGTTCCTGAACGTGCCGGACGAGCCGGACATCGCGTCGCGCAAGGTGACGGTGTTCATGGTCGATGATGGCGATGTGCGGCGGCTCTGCCGATGCACCAACGCCGCCGGCTTCTATTTCTCTCGCGTCAGCGGTTCGATCGCCTTTGGTGCCAAGGGCGGGTGGACCGAGGGCAACGATTGGGGCCGCATCGTCCTGTTCCACGAATACGCCCACCACTTCCTGCTCGGCACCTACAACATCGCCTTTCCCGCCTGGTATTCGGAAGGCTTTGCCGAATTCGCCTCCACCATGCGGATCACGGAGGAAAGCGCGACCATCGGCCATGCCGCGCAGCACCGCGCCTACGGGCTGCTCTCGGGCGAGCGTCTGACGGCGCGCCAGATGCTCGATCCGGCCACGCAGCTCGCCGGATCGCAGATGGATGCCTTTTATGGGCGCGGCTGGCTGATGACGCATTATTTCAGCTTCGATCGGGCGCGGAATACGCAATTCCTGGCCTATCTGTCTGCGATCAACCGGGGTACGCCGGCGATCACCGCCGCCGAAGAAGCGTTCGGCGATCTGAAGCTGCTGGATCGAAAGCTTTCCTCCTATCTGGGGCAGCGTCGGCTGCTTGGCATGACCATGCCGCTGGCCGGCCAGCCGGTGCCGCCCGTTGCCATCAGGCGGCTGACCGACGGAGAGGCCGACATGATCGACCTGCGCATGCAATCGCTGCGTGGAGTCGATAACGACAGCGCTGCCAAACTCTATGCCAAGGCGGCACCCATTGCGGCGCGTTACCAGAACGATCCCGTGGTGCAGGGCTGGATGGCCGAGATGGCCTATGATGCCGGGCATGATGAGGCGGCGCTTGCGGCGGCCGACAAGGCGATCGCGCGCGATCCCGCATCCGTGCAGGCGTTACTCTATCAGGGCTTCGTCAAGCTGCGCCAGGTGCGTCTCGCCAAATCGACCGACGCCAAGGCGTGGGCAGGCGTGCGTGCCAGCATCGTGAAGGCAAACCGGGTCGACCCCGATGATGCGGAGCCCTTGTGGTGGTTCTGGCAGACCTTCAAGCTTCAGGGGATCGCGCCAACGCCGTCGGCGATCAAGGGGCTGCACCGCGCACAGGAGCTTGCGCCACAGGACAATGACGTGCGCTTTGCCGCCGCCCTGGCGCGGATCGAGGCGGGTGAGATCCCGGCCGCGCAGCGCCTGCTGCGGCCGCTTGCCTTCCATCCGCACGCGCCGGCGAACAACGCCGCGAGTCGCGTGCTGGCGGCGCTGGACGCGGGGAAGAAGGGGACGGAAGCGATCTCCGCCGGGCTTGAGGCGAACGAGGAGGAGGAGCGCGCGACGGCGGCGCAGGACTGATACGGTGTGGCGGAGCCGGGACGGGAAGGCAGTGTCGCCGCGCGGTCAGCCGCCATTCTCGCGAAACAGCGTCAGCGTGCGGTCTCGTGCCAGCTCGGCGGAAGGCTCGTGATAATCCTTGCGGCGATCCGAGTTGAAGCCGTGCCCTGCTTCATAAAAGTGGATCTCGGCGAGCGGGAAGTCCTTCGCGATCACCGCCTCCACGCCCTCCATCGGAATGCCGCGATCGTAGCGCCCGAAATGGGCGATCACCGGCACGCGCGGCGGCGCTTCTTCCGCGAAGGTCGGGATCATGCTGCCATAATAGGCCGAGGCCGCGGCCACCCCGCCCAGCTTCGTCGCCGCGGCCCAGGCGATCGAGCCGCCATAGCAATAGCCGACGACGAACACCGGGCCCTTGCCGCGCAGGGCATCGATGCAGGTTTGCGTATCCTTGAGCGACAGATCGAACGGGTGGAGGGTGCGGGCGAGTTCAACCGCGCGGTCGAAATCGGGGCCGGTGTAGCTCGCTTCGAATCCGGGATGCTCACGATCGAACAGGGCAGGGGACAGGACTTCATACCCCTCGCTGGCGTAATCGTCGGCCATTTCCCGGATGTGATCGGTGACGCCGAAGATCTCCTGCACCAGCACCACGCCGCCGCGGCGCACCCTCTCGGGAGAGGCATGATAAACGGCGATCGTCGCGCCGTCGCTCATCGCCATCCGCACCGTTTCGCCCATTGTGATGTCCTCGTTACAGCTTGTTGCATCAACGCTACCCCTTTGCTACGCGCCGGCCAACCCAAGCGACGGCGCCACTCGCGCGTCGTGTTTTCGCATGGGGGCTTACTCTTAGTGCGAACGGGGATCGAATCGCGTGGATGGTTCCAGCGGTAATCTAGGCAGCAGCATCCAGGCGAGCCTGGGCGGGCGTTATGCGACCGCGCTGTTCGACCTCGCCGAACAGGCGAAGACGATCGATGCGGTGGAGGCGAGCCTGGCAAAGGTCCGCGCCGCGCTTGATCAATCCGACGATTTCAAGGCGCTGACGACATCGCCGGTGGTGGCGCGCGACGCCGCGAGCAAGGCCGTGCTCGCCACGGCGGACGAGCTGGGCGTCGATCCGACGACCCGCAAGTTCCTGGGCGTGCTGGCGCAGAACCGCCGTCTGGCGCAGCTTCCCGCGATTATCCGCGCTTTTCGCTCCCTCGCCGCGCGCCACCGCGGCGAAGTCACCGCTGAAGTGACCAGCGCCCATGCGCTGACCGACGATCAGGTTGCCGAGCTGAAGCAGCAGCTGCGCCAGCGCGTCGGCCGCGAGGTTTCGGTTGACCTGTCAGTTGACCCGGCGCTGCTTGGCGGGCTTGTCGTCCGCATCGGCTCCCAGATGATCGATTCGTCGATCCGTACCCGCTTGAATGCGCTTGCCAGCGCGATGAAGGGCTAAGAACAATGGATATCCGCGCCGCAGAAATCTCCAAGGTCATCAAGGACCAGATCGCCAGTTTCGGCACCGAGGCCCAGGTCAGCGAGACCGGCCAGGTGCTCAGCGTCGGTGACGGCATCGCCCGCATCTATGGCCTCGACAACGTCCAGGCGGGCGAAATGGTCGAGTTCGCCAATGGCGTGCAGGGCATGGCGCTGAACCTCGAGGCCGACAATGTCGGCGTCGTGATCTTCGGCTCGGACGCCGAGATCAAGGAAGGCGACACTGTCAAGCGCACCGGCACCATCGTGGACGTGCCGGTCGGCAAGGGGCTGCTCGGCCGCGTGGTCGATGGCCTCGGCAACCCGATCGACGGCAAGGGCCCGATCGTGTCGACCGAGCGTCGCCGCGTCGAGGTGAAGGCGCCGGGCATCATCCCGCGCAAGTCGGTGCACGAGCCGGTGCAGACCGGCCTGAAGGCGATCGACGCGCTGGTGCCGGTCGGCCGTGGCCAGCGCGAGCTGATCATCGGTGACCGTCAGACGGGCAAGTCGGCCGTCGCGATCGACACGTTCATCAACCAGAAGCAGGTGAACGCGGGCGACGACGAATCGAAGAAGCTGTACTGCATCTACGTCGCCGTCGGTCAGAAGCGCTCCACCGTCGCCCAGCTCGTCCGCACGCTGGAAGAGAATGGCGCGATGGAATATTCCATCATCGTCGCGGCGACCGCGTCCGACCCCGCGCCGCTGCAGTTCCTCGCGCCCTACACCGGCTGCGCGATGGGTGAGTTCTTCCGCGACAATGCAATGCATGCCGTGATCGTCTATGACGATCTTTCCAAGCAGGCCGTTGCGTACCGTCAGATGTCGCTGCTGCTGCGCCGTCCGCCGGGCCGTGAGGCCTATCCGGGTGACGTGTTCTATCTCCACTCGCGCCTGCTGGAGCGCGCGGCGAAGATGAACGACGCCAATGGCAACGGCTCGCTGACCGCGCTGCCGATCATCGAGACGCAGGCGGGCGACGTGTCGGCCTACATCCCGACCAACGTGATCTCGATCACCGACGGCCAGATCTTCCTCGAGACCGACCTGTTCTTCGCGGGCATCCGCCCGGCGATCAACGTGGGTCTGTCGGTGAGCCGCGTGGGTTCGTCGGCACAGACCAAGGCGATGAAGAAGGTGTCGGGCTCGATCAAGCTGGAGCTGGCGCAGTATCGCGAGATGGCGGCGTTCGCGCAGTTCGGCTCGGACCTCGACGCCTCGACGCAGAAGCTGCTGAACCGCGGTGCGCGCCTGACCGAGCTCTTGAAGCAGCCGCAGTTCTCGCCGCTGCCGTTCGAGGAGCAGACGGTGTCGATCTTCGCCGGCACCAACGGCTATCTCGACGGCGTGCCGGTGCAGGACGTGGTCCGCTACGAGGCGGCGATGCTGGCCTTCATGCGCGACCAGCATGGCGACACGCTGAAGCTGATCCGCGACAGCCGTGACCTTGGCGATGAGGCCAAGGGCAAGGTCGTGGCGGCGCTCGACGCGTTCGCGAAGACGTTTGCGTAACTGAATACTCCCTCTCCCCGCCGGCGGGGAGAGGGAGAAGAAGGACGGGCTCGCCCTCTCTCGGGGGAGAGGGAGTTAGAGGACTAGAATGGCAAGCCTAAAGGCCCTCAAGATCCGCATCGGCTCGGTGAAGTCGACGCAGAAGATCACCAAGGCGATGAAGATGGTCGCCGCCGCCAAGCTGCGCCGGGCGCAGGAAGCGGCCATGGCCGGCCGCCCCTATGCCGAGCGGCTGGAGGCAGTGATGGCCAGCCTCGCTTCCAAGGTGACCGTGAGCGAGAACAGCCCGAAGCTGCTTGCCGGCACGGGCAAGGACCAGGTTCACCTGCTGGTGGTCGCCACGTCGGAGCGCGGCCTGGCGGGTGCGTTCAACACCAATATCGTTCGCGCCGCGCGCCGGAAGGCCGAGGAGCTGGAGCGTGCGGGCAAGACGGTGCGCTTCTATCTCGCCGGCAAGAAGGGCCGCGTGCTGCGCCGCTTCTATCCGACCGGGATCGCGGTCGATCACGAGCTTGGCCAGCACAAGGTGCTCGGCTTCGATCAGGCGCGTGAGATCGCCGACGATCTGATCGCGCGCTACGAGGCGGGCGAGTTCGACGTGGCGCATCTGTTCTTCGCCAAGTTCCAGTCGGCGCTTGTGCAGATCCCGACCGGCCAGCAGATCATCCCGGTGGCGGTGCCTGCCGGCGAAATCTCGACCGCGAACGACGGCGGCGCAGCGGTGGAATATGAGCCGGACGAGGAAGCGATCCTCGCCGAGCTGCTGCCGCGCAACGTCGCGATCCAGATCTTCCGCGCGATGCAGGAGAATGCTGCGTCCGAGCAGGGCAGCCGCATGACCGCGATGGACAATGCGACGCGCAATGCCGGTGACATGATCAAGCGGCTCTCGATCCAGTATAACCGCGCCCGTCAGGCGGCGATCACGACCGAGCTGGTCGAGATCATCTCGGGCGCGGAAGCGCTGTGATCCGGACGGGCATCCTGCTGCTGGCGGCGTGTGCCGCGGCGGGGTGCAGCGGTGCGCCCGGCGGGAACGATCAGGCGGCGGAGGCCGGCAATGCGCTGGCTGAGGCGAACAGCAGTTTTGCGTCCGCCAACCTGGCGGGTGGATCGTGGGACGGTGTGTTCGCCGATCCCCAGGCCTCGATCGACAAGTTCAACCGCCTCGGCCTGCGCGTTGGGCCCTATGCGCAAAAGGGCGACGTCTGGCGTGCGGATGCGGTGCCGGTCGCAATGACTGATCCTTCGGCGCCGAACACGGTCCAGGCCTTGTTCACCGCGACAGGCAGCGAGGCGGCGCTCGACCGCGTGACCTTCACGCTGGTGGAGCCGCTTGCCGCGAACGACCAGCAGGCGCGGGACCAGTTCGAGGCCTGGGTGAAGCAGGCCTTGTCGCAGCTTGGCGTCACGGGCGGGGACACCGCCGTCGCGGCGATCCATGGGCAGAAGCGGCTTGCCGGTTCGCTCAAGGGTGGTGCTGATTACGCAGTGACACGCGAGACAACGCGGACAGACCGCCGTGTGGCCGTGACCTTTTCGCGCCCCACGCCTAAATTGAATGGGAACGGCCCGGCGGCGACTTGACGCTGGGACGACCCGAAGTTGCATGTAAAGACACCTCCTGCTCATCGCAGGTACGACGAAGAAGGTAGAAGCAAGATGGCCACCGTCCTCGAGGATCGCCCGACCACTTCGGGCAGCAACAATGTGGGCCGCATCAGCCAGGTGATCGGCGCCGTCGTTGACGTGACGTTCGACAACCACCTGCCGGCGATCCTGTCGGCGCTGGAGACCGAGAACAACGGCCAGCGGCTGGTTCTCGAAGTTGCCCAGCACCTGGGTGAGAACACCGTCCGCACGATCGCGATGGACTCGACTGAGGGCCTGACCCGCGGCCAGAACGTGACCGACACCGGTGCGCAGATCACCGTGCCGGTCGGTCCGGCGACGCTCGGCCGCATCCTGAACGTGGTCGGCGAGCCGATCGACGAGCGCGGTCCGGTGAACTCGGCGCATCATGCCCCGATCCACGCTTCGGCGCCGCTGTTCGTCGACCAGTCGACCGAAAGCGCGATCCTCGTGACGGGCATCAAGGTCATCGACCTGCTCGCGCCGTATGCGAAGGGCGGCAAGATCGGCCTGTTCGGCGGCGCCGGCGTGGGCAAGACCGTGCTCATCCAGGAACTGATCAACAACATCGCGAAGGGCCATGGCGGCACGTCGGTGTTCGCGGGCGTTGGTGAGCGTACCCGTGAGGGCAACGACCTGTACCACGAGTTCCTCGACGCGGGCGTTATCGCCAAGGACGCCGATGGCAACCCGACGAGCGAGGGTTCCAAGGTGGCGCTGGTATTCGGCCAGATGAACGAGCCGCCGGGTGCCCGCGCACGCGTCGCACTGTCGGGTCTGACGATCGCCGAATATTTCCGCGACCAGGAAGGCCAGGACGTGCTGTTCTTCGTGGACAACATCTTCCGCTTCACCCAGGCGGGCGCGGAAGTGTCCGCACTGCTGGGCCGTATTCCGTCGGCGGTGGGCTATCAGCCGACCCTGTCGACCGACATGGGCGCGCTGCAGGAGCGCATCACGTCGACCAACAAGGGCTCGATCACCTCGGTGCAGGCCGTGTACGTGCCTGCGGACGACCTTACCGACCCGGCGCCGGCAACGTCGTTCGCGCACCTTGACGCGACGACGGTGCTCAGCCGTGCGATTTCCGAGCTCGGCATCTATCCGGCGGTGGATCCGCTGGACTCGACCAGCCGCGTTCTCGAGCCGCGCGTCGTTGGCCAGGAGCATTACGAGACGGCCCGTGCGGTGCAGACGATCCTGCAGAAGTACAAGTCGCTGCAGGACATCATCGCCATTCTCGGCATGGACGAGCTGTCCGAAGAGGATAAGCTGACCGTCAGCCGCGCGCGCAAGATCCAGCGCTTCCTGTCGCAGCCGTTCCACGTCGCCGAGGTGTTCACCAACATCCCGGGCAAGTTCGTGCAGCTTGAGGATACTGTGCGCTCGTTCAAGGCGGTGGTGAACGGCGAGTATGATCACCTGCCGGAAGCGGCCTTCTACATGGTCGGCGGCATCGATGAAGTCGTCGCCAAGGCCGAGAAGCTGGCGCAGGAGGCGTAATTGGTTCTCCCTCTCCCCATCTGTGGGGAGAGGGTGGCCGAGCGCAGCGAGGTCGGGAGAGGGGCAGTGTGCCACGGCTCTTGACTGCCCCTCTCCCCGACCCCTTCCCCGCAAGCGGGGAGAGGGAGAAGAGAAGAAGACATGCTCCATTTCGAACTCGTCACGCCTGAACGCCTCGTCCGCAGCGAGGACGTGTATATGGTCACCGTTCCCGGCACCGAGGGCGACTTCGGCGTGCTGGAGGGCCATGCGCCATTGATGTCGACCGTCCGCGACGGCGATCTGCTGGTCCACAAGACCCAGGGCGCCGCGCCGGAGACGATCGCGATCCGTGGCGGATTTGCGGAAGTGAATGCCAACGGACTGACGGTGCTGGCGGAACACGCCGGCTGACTTTGCGTCACTGTTGGTAGTGAGGAAGCGCGGTCGCCGAGGGGCGGGCGCGCTTTTTCTTTTGCCCTTCCTTCGTCATGTCGGACTGGCTTCCCTCTGCCGCTCATGCCGTGCGGAGTTGAGGCACTGGCGAGGCACTGTGACGCTGGTGGCTTGCCCCTCGACTTCGCCTGGCACGAACGGGGGAAGGATGAGGGGCGCCGCGTTGCAGTGAAGCCCAAGGACCTTCAGCCGTTCGCCCTGAGCCTGTCGAAGGGCGTGTTCCGGGCACGTACTCCGACGGGCTCAGTACGAACGGCGGGTGGGAGCCGATCCGATCAGGAACCACTCTGCGCGAAGCTGCGGCGCAGGAAGTCGGCGTAAATGTCAGTCAGCAGGTGCAGGTCAGTGACCGCGACCGCCTCGTCCAGCTTGTGCATCGTGGCGTTGAGCAGGCCGAACTCGGCCACCGGGCAGAGCGCCGACAGGAAGCGTGCGTCGGACGTGCCGCCGGTGGTGGACAGTTCCGGGACGATGCCGGTTTGCGCCTCGATAGCGGCGGACAACGTGGCGGAGAGCGCGCCGGGCTGGGTGAGGAACGCCTCACCGGAAACCTTTGACGTGACGATCGCCTCCGGCGCGTGGCGGTGGACGATTGCCGCGATGCGCGTGGCGAGATCATCGCCGCGGTGCGCGTCGTTGAAGCGGATCGAGAGGCGGGCCGAGGCCTTGGCCGGGATCACGTTGGTGGCGGGATTGCCGACGGTAATATCGGTCATTTCGATGTTCGACGGCTGGAACCAGGCGTTGCCCTGGTCCAGCACGACCGCGTCGATCTCCGCCAGCGCGGCGATCAGGCGCGGGATCGGATTGTCGGCGAGATGCGGGTAGGCGACATGGCCCTGACGGCCCGGCACGTCGATCCAGATGTTGACCGAGCCGCGCCGCCCGATCTTGATCATGTCGCCGAGACGCGCCGTGGAGGTCGGTTCGCCGACGAGGCAAGCGTCGGGGGTGAGGCCGCGTGCTGCCATCCGGTCCATCAAGGCTCGGGTGCCGTAGATCGCGGGGCCTTCCTCGTCGCCGGTGATGATCAGGCTGGTGGTGCCGGGGCCATCCACGCGGGCGGCGGCAGCGACGAAGGCAGCGATCGCGCCCTTCATGTCCACCGCGCCGCGACCGTACAACAGGTCGCCGCGCACTTCGGGCTTGAAGGGGGCGCTGGTCCAGCCTTCGCCCGGCGGCACCACATCGACGTGGCCGGCGAAGGCGATGTGCGGACCGGAGGTGCCGCGGACGGCGAGAAGGTTCTCGACCGGGCCGTCCGGCGCCTCGCCAGCGACGGAGCGGTCGACCGCGAAACCAAGCGGTACGAGCGCCGCCTCCAGCACGTCAAACACTTCGCCGCGCGCGGGCGTGACGCTTTCGCAGGCGAGCAGCGCCTCAGCCAGCGCGACGACGTCCGTCATGGCGCGGATTGGGGAGATGAAGCCGGGCGCTCATATTGCTCGAGCACCCATTCCTCCTCCTGCGCGCCGGCGATCCAGTCCTGCATGAAGGGATGGGCGAGGACCGCTGCGATGTACGGGCCGGCGAAGCGCGCGATCGGCAGCGAATAGGTGACGATGCGGGTGCAGACGGGTGCGAACATGATGTCCGCCGCGCCGAACTCTCCGAACAGGAACTCGCCGTCGCCGCCCCAGCGGGCGCGGGCCTGCGCCCACAGTTCCATGATGCGGGTGAGATCCGCCGTCACCGCCTCCGACGGGGGCTGTGGCGGGTAGATCTGGCGCACGTTCATGCTGTGCTCGCGGCGCAGCGCCACGAAGCTGGAGTGCATTTCCGCCGCCATCGAGCGGGCCATGGCGCGCGGCGCCTCGTCCTTGGGCCAGAACAGGTCGCGGCCAGCCTTGTCGGCGAGAAATTCGACGATGGCGAGGCTGTCCCAAACCACCGTCTCGCCGTCCCACAGGATCGGCACCTTGCCCGACGACGGGGCAAATTCGGCGCCCTCGCGGCGCTTGTCCCAATCCTGATCGTACATCGGCACGACCACTTCCTCGAAGGGAATGCCTGACTGTTTGCACGCCAGCCAGCCGCGCAGCGACCAGGAGGAATAGGCCTTGTTGCCGATGATAAGCTTCATGGGCGAGAGGGGTAGAGGTTGGCAGGGCGGGAGGCAACGGGGTGCAGGAGATCCGCGCACCTGCCCCGTATCGCCCTGAGCTTGTCCGCGGGCGTGTCTCAGCCGGGGCGCTTGGGGCGGTTCTCCGACAAGCTCAATAGGATCGGGAGAGGTGTGCTCCCGCGCTTCGCCCAATCAGCCGATGGCTTCGATCACCGCGGCGCGAAGTTCGGGGATGCCCATGCCCTTTTCCGACGAGGTGGCGATGATGTCGGGGTGCGCGGCCGGATGCTTGCGTGCCTCGGCGATCGTGCGCTCCGTCACTTCGGCGAGTTCGGTCGCCTTGATCTTGTCAGCCTTGGTCAGGACCATGCGGTAGCTGACGGCAGCCTTGTCCAGCATCTCGAGGATCTCGCGATCGACGTCTTTGATCCCATGGCGCGCATCGATGAGCACCAGGGCGCGCTTCAGCACCTGACGCCCGCGCAGGAAATCGTTCACCAGGAAGCGCCACTTCTTCACCATGTCCTTCGGCGCCTTGGCAAAGCCGTAGCCGGGCATGTCGACCAGGCGGAACGTCAGCGGGTCGCCCACGTCGAAGAAGTTCAGCTCCTGCGTTCGGCCGGGTGTCACCGACGTACGCGCGAGAGTCTTGCGACCGGTGAGCGCGTTGATCAGAGACGACTTGCCGACGTTGGAGCGGCCGGCGAAGGCGACTTCGGGAACGTCAGCGCCGGGAAGAAACTGGAGCGAGGGTGCGGACTTCAGGAAGGTGATCGGGCCGGCAAAAACCTTGCGGGCGGATTCGATCGCCTCGGGCGAGCTGGCCGGATCATGATCCTGCGTCATCGCTTCCGCGCCAGCCTGCGGCTGGTGTTCCTCCGCAGGCTGGGATGGATCGGTCATTTCGCGGGCGCTTCCTTGAGGCCGGGGTGGCGGGCGTAGAGCAGCTTCTGCTGCAGGATGGTGAGCACGTTGGACGTGATCCAGTAGATCTGCAGACCGACCGCGAACGGCGCCATGACGAACATCAGCACCCAGGGCATCAGCGCGAAGATCTGCTTTTGCGCCTCGTCCATCGGCGCCGGGTTCAGCTTGAACTGGAAATACATGCTGATGCCGAGCAGGATCGGAACGACGCCGATCGCCAGGAACGAGGGCGGGGTGAATGCGAGCAGGCCGAACAGGTTCACCGGGGTGAGCGGATCGGGCGCGGACAGATCCTTGATCCAGCCCACGAACGGCTGGTGACGCATTTCGATCGTCAGCATCAGCATCTTGTACAGGGCGTAGAAAATCGGGATCTGAAGCAGCGTGGGGGCGCAGCCGGCGAGAGGATTGACCTTCTCCGCCTTGTACAGCGCCATGATCTCCTGCTGCATCCGCGGCTTGTCGTCCTTGTAGCGCTCCTGGATCGCCTTCATCTTCGGCTGCACGGCCCGCATGTTGGCCATGGAGGCAAACTGCCGCTGCGCGATCGGGAACATGAGGAGACGGATCGTCAGCGTGAGCAGGATGATCGCGACGCCAAAGTTGCCGAGGTGCGTGAACAGCCAGTCGAGATAATAGAAGATCGGCTTCTCGATCAGGCGGAACCAGCCCCAGTCGAGCGCATAATCGAGCCGCGGGGCGATGCCGCTGTCCGTATATTTGTCGAGCAGGCGCACTTCCTTGGCACCGGCGAAGAAGCGGCTGGTCTGGCTGACCTGGCGTCCGGGCTGAAGCAGCTGAGCGTTGGAGGTATAGTCGCCCTGATAAGCCTTGTTCGCGCCGGCGCGGAACTGGCCATCGAAGGCGCGCGACTGATCGGGGATCAGCGCCGTCAGCCAGTATTTGTCAACGAAGCCGAGCCAGCCGCCGGTGGTCGTGAACTTCTGCGCTGCCTCGTCCACGTCCTTATAGTCGGCGTCGTAATCGGCCTTGTCGTTGTGGACCGACATTGGGCCGACGTGGATCGTCCAGCTGTCCGGATCCTTGGACACGCCGGCACGGTTGACGAGACCATAAGCCGCGACCGGCACGGCGCCGGCGCCACCGTTCGCCACCGTCTGCTTCACGCTGAACATATAGCCGTCATCGACCGACAGCTCGATCGCGAAGCGCTGGCCCTGTGCGTTGGCTGCCGTGAGGGTAACGGACTTGCCGGGGGCGAGCAGCTGTGACGAAGCAGTCCAGACGGCGTCTGCCGCAGGCGGCGACAGGCCGTCGTCGCGCCAGCCGAAGCCGGCGAAATAGGCGTCGGGCGCACCGGCGGGGGAGAGCAGGCGAACCGGCGGCGAGTCCTTCGCCACCGTTTCCTTGTAGTTCTTGAGCACGAGATCGTCGATGCGCGCGCCCTTGAGGTTGATCGAGCCGTGCATGGTCGGCGTGTCGATCTGGACGCGTGGGCTCTCGCGCAGCACCGCCGTCCGATCGCGGATCGCGGCGGGTGAATCAGCGGTGGGATCAGCCTCGGGCTTGGGCAGGACCTTGGTCTTGCCGTCCTCGATCTTCGTCACCGGGGGATTGGCCGTCGGAAAGAACCGATTCTGGATCAGCGGCCAGCCGAACAGGATCAGCGCCGCGAGCACCGCGAACAGGACGAAATTCTTGTTATCTTGCTTCACGAGCGCCCAATTCCCTTACGGCACCGGATCATAGCCGTGCCCGCCCCACGGATGACAACGGGCGATGCGCTTCGCCGCCAGCCAGCCGCCACGTGCGGCCCCATAGCGGCGCAACGCCTCGATTGCATAGGCCGAACAGCTTGGCTGATACCGGCACGACGGCGGCAGGATCAGCGATGGGCCGAGTTGCCATCCACGCGCGATCAGGATCAGCAGCCGCGCGATCATCGGCTGACCTTGCGCAGCGCCTTGCTGAGTTCCGCGCGCAGGCTGGCGTAATCGCGCTCGATGCCGCCCATCCGCCCGATCAGCACATGATCGGCACCGGATACACCTTCGCCTGGCAACAGATCACGCGCCAAAGCGCGCAACCGGCGTTTCATCCGGTTACGTACAACAGCGTTGCCGATCTTCTTGGTGACAGTATAGCCGACGCGTATCGTCGGGTCGCCGTCATCCCGTGGGCGCACCAGAAGCACGAAACCGGGCATCGGCGCGCGCCGTCCAGCATTCGCCGCCAGGAAATCCCGGCGGCGAGTAAGCATGGTCAAGCTTGTATCCGTCTTGTCCTGAAAGACGGTTAGGCCGACAGCTTCTTGCGGCCGCGTGCGCGGCGCGCACGGATCACGGCGCGACCGCCGACCGTCGCCATCCGTGCACGGAAGCCGTGACGGCGTGCCCGCACCAGGTTGCTCGGCTGAAAGGTCCGCTTCATCGTTCATTCCCGAATCTGAAAAATAAAGGCCGCCACGAGGGACGGCCCGAATGGTGCGCGGCATAAGCGAAGGCGCGCGGCAAGTCAACGCGAGCCTAGCGCCCGACTTCGCGCGCGGCGACGCCGTTCACTGGGGCGGCGCATGGCGCGATCGGCGAGCCCACCGATCCGCGGCCAGCGACGCTTCAACCGGGCCCAGCGCACCTGCGCCCAACGCGAGTTGCGCAGGATGAGGACCATGCCGCCAGCGAAGAGGAAGATCCCACCGGGCCCCGGCAGCGGACCCATCACTGCCGCGCCCAGCAGGAGCAGGCAGCCCAGGATCAGTTGCAGGATACGCATGGCGGGGTGGCGATCACGCATGCCGCCCATGTGGCGAGGGTGTGTTGCATTGGCAAGACGGCGCGAGAGAGCTTCGCAGCGGCGGCAAAGCAGGTATGAACAGGATGGGGAGCAGGGGGGATCTATGGCGGCGATTGTCGCGACGGTGGCGTATCTGGGGCTGGAGGCGCGCGCCGTTGAGGTTCAGGTTCAACTGATCGCGGGATTGCCTGCGTTCAACCTGGTGGGCCTTGCCGACAAGGCGGTCGGCGAAAGCCGCGAGCGGGTGCGCGGGGCAATCGCGGCAATGGGCCTGGCGCTGCCGCCCAAGAGAATAGCGGTCAATCTGTCGCCGGCGGACCTGCCGAAGGAAGGTTCGCACTTCGATCTGCCGATCGCGCTTGGTCTGTTGGCGGCGATGGGCGTGGTGGACGCCGAGGCGATTGCGGAGTTCGTGATCGTCGGTGAGTTGACGCTGGATGGCCGGATCGCGCCCTCTCCGGGTGTGCTGCTGGCCGCGCTCCATGCGGCCGAAATCGGGAAAGGGCTGATCTGTCCCGCGGCGCAGGGCGCCGAGGCGGCGTGGAGCGGCTCGATCCAGGTGGTGGCGGCACCGGACCTGTTGTCGCTGATCAATCACCTGAAGGGCCAGGGGCTTTTGCCTGCACCCCGCACTGGCGAGGTGGAGGCGGCGGGGAGTGGGCCGGATCTGCGGCAAGTACGCGGGCAGGAGACGGCGAAGCGGGCGCTGGAGATTGCCGCGGCGGGCAATCACAACCTGCTGATGATCGGCCCGCCCGGGTCTGGCAAGTCGCTGATGGCGTCCTGTCTGCCCGGCATCCTCCCGCCGCTGGACCCCGGCGAAGCGCTGGAAGTTTCCATGGTGCAATCGGTGGCAGGCACACTGGAGGGCGGGCGGCTGACCCGTACGCGACCCTTCCGCGCACCGCATCATTCGGCATCCATGGCGGCGCTGACGGGTGGCGGGCTCAAGGTGCGGCCGGGCGAGGTGAGCATGGCCCACCTGGGCGTGCTGTTCCTGGACGAGCTTCCCGAGTTCCAGCGCGCGGTTCTCGACTCGTTGCGCCAGCCATTAGAATCCGGAACGGTAAGCGTAGCGCGAGCGAATGCGCATGTGACGTTCCCGGCGCGGGTGCAGCTGGTCGCGGCGATGAACCCGTGCCGTTGCGGCTATCTGGGAGATGCCGGGCTCGCATGCGCGCGGGCGCCGAAATGCGCAGGCGATTATCAGGCGAAGTTGTCCGGGCCGCTGCTCGACCGCATCGATCTGCACGTGGAGGTGCAGGCGGTGAGCGCGGCGGACCTGATGCTGCCGCCCCCATCCGAGGGGTCGGCGGAGGTCGCGGCGCGCGTTGCACAGGTGCGCGCGATCCAGACCGAGCGGTATCGTGACCATCCGGCTCGCACAAACGCGGACATCGATGGAGACCTGCTGGAGCGCTTCGCCACGCCGGATGACGGTGGTCGCGCGCTTCTTGCCCAGGCAGCGGAAGCGATGCGGCTCTCGGCGCGCGGGTACACGCGGATCTTGCGGGTGGCGCGCACCATTGCCGACATGGCGGGCAGCGCCAGCGTCGGGCGGATCCATGTCGCGGAAGCGCTCAGCTACCGCCGGCAGCCGCCGCGAAATTGAGCGCCGTTGGCGTATTCAGCTGGCGAGGCGGCGCTCTGCTGACGCCGCGACAGTGCCGGCGGACAGCAGCCGGCGCTCCGCCAGCAGCCGCCGGGTATTGGCGGCATCCGTCGGTCGCCCGTACAGATAGCCTTGGCCCCGGGCGCAGCCCAGCGCACGCATTCTCGTCTCGGCCGCCAGATCCTCGATCCCCTCCGCCGTGACCGGCAAGTTCAGGCTGGCGCCGATGCTCGCCACGGCGCCCACCAGGGCTGCGCTGTCCGGATCGGCGGCAATCGCCTGCACGAAGCTGCGGTCGATCTTGATCCGGTCGAAAGGCAACGCGCGCAGGTGGCCAAGGCTGGAATAACCGGTGCCGAAATCATCGAGCGCCACGCGGATGCCCTGATTCTTCAGGCTGCCGATGATCGACTGCGCCAGCGCGAGATTTTTCAGCAAGGCGCGCTCGGTAATCTCGATTTCCAGCCGGTGCGCCGGAAAGCCGGTTTCGAGCAGCAGCTTGATGATCTTCTGCGGCAACCAGGCATCGCGCAGCTGCACCGCCGACACATTGATCGAGAGCGTCAGGGCAGGATCCCAGTCCCGTGCCGCATGAAACGCTTGCCGCATCACGGACTTGGACAGATCGGCGATCATGCCCGTCCGCTCGGCGATGGGGATGAAACGATCGGGGTTGATCTGGCCTTGCAGCGGATGCTGCCAGCGGGCGAGCACCTCGAAGCCGAGGAGCTGGCCGGTGGCGAGGTCGATCTGCGGATCGAAATGAGGAACGATCTGCCCGGCGGGAATGGCGGCGCGCAACGCACTTTCCAGCTCATTGCGGGCGTGCAGGACGCGCGCCATATCAGGGTCGAACCAGCTGAAGCGGTTTCTGCCGGCTTCCTTTGCCGCATACATGGCAATGTCAGCGGCGCGGATCAGCGTTTCGATGGAGGCGCGCTCCTGGTCCGAGCGGGCAATGCCGATCGAAGCGGAGACGTGAATCGAGGCATCGCCAAGGTCGATCGGGCATGCCAGCCGGCTGACCAGCCGCTCCGCAATCCGCTGCACGGTCTGCGGATCCGCCGGATTGAAGGCGAAGATGCAGCCGAATTCGTCACCGCCGACTCGAGCGGCCAGCGACAGGGAAGGCAACTCGCTGCTGATCTCCGCCGCTACCCGGGCGAGGAGCGAGTCGCCCACGGCATGGCCGTGAAGATCGTTGATCGTCTTGAACCGGTCGAGGTCGATCATCAGCATGGCGACGGCGAGGCGGCGCTGGGCGGCGTCCTGGATCATCGCGGCGCCCTCCTCGACAAGCGCGCGGCGGTTCAGAAAGCCGGTGAGCGGATCCTTGATCGAAAGTCTGCGCGCGCCCTCCGTGCTGTCCAGCTGATGCCGGAGGCGCCTGGCGAGCTCGCGGTGTCGCCGGCGACCCTCCAGGATCACGGCGAGGTTCAGGAGCAGGGCGATGGTGAGTGGCCAGACCAGCGGCCCGGCGGCGGCTGGCCCGTTGCGGGTGACGACTACGATCACCGCTCCCATGACGATGACGCACAGCGCAACCGCGGCCATCGTGACGAGGCCGATCGGCAGTGTGCGCATATCGCGCCCGTCTTGGCGCGCAGGCTCGTGGGCGATCGATCCATCCATGTCGCCCCATTTTGCGGCGATAGTATGTAGAAGGCGTTAATGGCTGTCCGGCTTGCGCTGGAGGAGTGCTTCCGCTACAGGGCGCGCACGTTCCGTTGTTGAACGCTGAAGACAAGCGCCCATGTGGTGCACGCTGGCCGGCGAGGTTTCGCCCGCCGGCGCTTTTGCGTTTGGGCCGGAAGAAGGGAGTTTTGGCGCGATGTTCGACAGTCTGAGCGATCGTCTTGGCGGCGTATTTGACCGCCTGCGCGGTCGTGGCGCGCTGACCGAGGCGGACGTGCGCCAGGCGATGCGCGAAGTGCGCGTCGCGCTGCTCGAGGCGGACGTCGCGCTGCCGGTGGCTCGACAGTTTGTCGATGATGCCACCGAAAAGGCGATCGGCCAGAACGTGCTGCGCTCGGTCACGCCGGGGCAGCAGGTCGTCAAGATCGTTCATGATGCGCTGGTCGCGATGCTGGGCGGGGATGATCCGCAGGCGGCCGAGCTGAAGATCGACGTCACGCCGCCGGCGGTGGTGATGATGGTCGGCCTCCAGGGCTCGGGCAAGACGACCACGACCGCGAAGATCGCCAAGCGCCTGTCGGGCGGCCAGATGGGTCGTGACCGCAAGAAGGTGCTGATGGCGTCGCTGGACGTCAACCGCCCGGCGGCGCAGGAACAGCTCGCCACGTTGGGCACGCAGGTCGAGGTGCAGACGCTGCCGATCGTCGCCGGGCAGCAGCCGGTCGAGATCGCCCGTCGCGCGCTGCAGGCGGCGAAGCTGCAGGGCTTCGACGTGCTGATGCTCGACACGGCAGGTCGCCTCCACGTCGATCAGGCGCTGATGGACGAGATGAAGGCGGTGGCGGACATTGCCACGCCGCAGGAAATTCTGCTCGTCGTCGACTCGCTGACCGGCCAGGACGCGGTCAATGTCGCGCAGAGCTTTTCCGAGCAGGTGCCGCTGACCGGCGTGGTGCTGACCCGCATGGACGGCGACGCGCGCGGCGGCGCGGCACTGTCGATGCGTGCCGTGACGGGCAAGCCGATCAAGTTCGCCGGCGTTGGCGAGAAGATGGATGCGCTGGAGGCGTTCCATGCCGAGCGCGTGGCCGGCCGGATCCTCGGCATGGGCGATGTCGTCAGCCTGGTCGAGAAGGCGGCGGAGTCGATCCAGGCGGAAGACGCCGAGCGCATGGCGGCGAAGCTGGCCAAGGGCCAGTTCGACATGAACGACCTGCGTGGGCAGCTGGCGCAGATGCGGCGCATGGGCGGCCTTGGCGCACTCGCCGGCATGATCCCGGGCATGAAGAAGGCGCAAGCGGCGATGGCCAATGGCGCCGTCGACGAGCGCATCCTGCTGCGCATGGACGCGATGATCACGTCCATGACGCCGAAGGAGCGCGTGAAGCCTGAGCTGATCAACGCCAAGCGCAAGATCCGCATCGCCAAGGGCAGCGGCACGACCGTGCAAGACGTGAACAAGCTCCTGAAGATGCACCAGGAAATGTCCACCGCGATGAAGAAGATCCGCAAGATGGGCGGCATCAAGGGGATGCTGTCCATGCTTGGCAAGGGTGGCCCCGGAGGCGGCATGGCCGGCCTCGGCAATGCGCTGGGCGGGCCGGAGCTGGGCGACATGCTGGGCAAGGCTGGCGGCGGCGGTTTGCCCGGCCTGCCTGGCCTTGGTGGTGGCGGCGCCCTGCCGCCAGGATTTCCGAAGTTCAAGAAGTAACGTTTTCAGATATCTAGAAGGAAGAAGTACCAATGGCACTGAGCATTCGCCTGTCGCGTGGCGGTTCGAAGAAGCGTCCGTATTACCGCATCGTCGTTGCCGATGCGCGCAGCCCGCGTGACGGCCGCTTCATCGAGAAGATCGGCAACTACAATCCGCTGCTCGCCAAGGACGACGAGAAGCGCGTGGTGCTGGACGCAGAGCGTGCGAAGCACTGGCTGAGCAACGGAGCGCAGCCGACCGATCGCGTTGCCCGCTTCCTCGACCTCGCCGGTGTGCGCGAGCGTGAAGCCCGCAACAACCCGAAGAAGGCGGAGCCGGGCGAGAAGGCCAAGGAGCGCGCCGAGGAGCGTGCCGAAAAGCTGAAGGCGCAGCAGGAGGCCGAGGCAGAAGCGGCGAACGCCGGTTCGGGCGAGACCGAAGCCGCCGAAGCGACCGCCGAGTAAGCATCCGATCCGATCATGGCGCGTTCCTTTCGGTTGAAAGGAGCTCGCCATGATTGCCGATCCAGACCCCCGGACCGCCAGCGATGACGACGAAAAGGTCGCCAGCAACGAAGGGGTCTCCGCCCCCGACCCAGCAGAAGGGCGTGACGACGCCCCCGC
>NZ_LSKH01000281.1:0-36959 GCF_001557395.1 Sphingomonas sp. CCH5-D11
CCCCCCCCCCCGCGCCCGTTTTCGGTGCGCCGGCGAACATTCGTCCTATGGCATTGCCAGTTCGCCGTGCAGCCGGATAGTACGGCAATCATCTTGTCGTTTCCGGGGGATTTCATGAAGTTTTACGCGGCGTCGCTCGTTTCTCTTGCCGCGCTTGTTGCGCATGGCGCCTCGGCCCAGAACGCGGGCAGCGCTCCCTCCGCCGCCGCTGCCAAGCCGAAGTGGGATGTGAACGCCCCTCCCGGCGCAACCATTCGTCAGGTGCCGATCCGGGTGAACGAAGGCAGCTGGATGGACGTGGACGTCAGCCCAGACGGCCGCACAATCGCCTTCACCCTGCTCGGCGATATCTACACCATGCCGATCACCGGCGGCACGCCGACCCGCATTGCCGAGGGGCTCGCCTACGAGGTGCAGCCGCGCTTCTCGCCCGATGGCCGGCGCATCGCCTTTACCTCCGATCGCGGCGGCGGCGACAACATCTGGGTGATGAACACCGACGGCAGCGACAAGCGCCAGGTAACGCGTGAGGACTTCCGCCTCCTCAACCAGCCGAGCTGGAGCAAGGACGGCCGCTTCATCGTCGCCAAGAAGCATTTCACCACCGGGCGCTCCCTGGGCACCGGCGAGGTATGGATGTACCACGTCTCGGGCGGTGCCGGCGTGCCACTGGTGAAGCGGCCGAACGAGGCGCACCAGAAGGAACTGGGCGAGCCGATCTATGCCGCCGACGGCAAGTCGGTGTTCTACACCAAGAACGTCACACCCGGCCCGATCTTCGAATATGCGCAGGACTCCAACACCGACCTGTTCGATATCGAGCGGTACGACCTGCAGACCGGAGAAGTGACGAAGGCGGTGACGGGCGCCGGCGGTTCGGTTCGCCCCACGCCCTCGCCCGATGGCAAGAAGATCGCCTTTGTCCGCCGTGAGGCCACCCGGTCGAAGCTCTATGTGAAGGATCTCGCCTCGGGCGAGGAGCGCAAGATCTATGACGATCTCGATCAGGACGTGCAGGAAACCTGGGCGGTCACCGGCGTGTATCCGAACATGGCATGGCTGCCGGACAACAGCGGCCTGGTCTTCTGGGCGAAGGGCAAGATCCAGCGCATCGATGCCGATGGCACCAATGCGCGCGAGATCCCCTTCACCATCAACGACACGCGCGGGGTGATCGACGGGTCGCACCCGCAGGTCGCGGTGGCGCCCGATCGCTTCACCACCGCCATGCCGCGCTTCGCCAGCGTCTCACCGGACGGGCGTCAGGTCGTGTTCGAGACGCTCGGCAAATTGTGGGTGAAGCCGGTGGCCGGCGGCGCGCCCCGCCGCCTGACCCGTGGCGATGACGGCTTTGAACTGTTTCCGAGCTGGTCGCACGACGGCAAAAGCCTCGTGTTCGTCAGCTGGACCGATGATGGCCTTGGCCGCCTGCGCGTGATCGGCGCCACCGGCGGCACGGCGCGCGACGTGATCGGCCAGCCCGGCCATTATGCCCGCCCGCGCTTCTCGCCCGACGGCAAGACCATCGTCTTCGAGCGTACCGGCTCCGGGCGTCTGACCAGCCCTAAATGGGCAGAGGATGCCGGCGTCTACCGCGTCGCCACGGCGGGCGGCGGCGTCACCCGCGTGGCGCGCGGCGCTGCCTCGCCGCAATTCGGCCCGAACAACGATCGCCTGTTCATGCTGGAGGACGAGCGCAAGGACGGCAAGTCGGTGCGCCAGCTCATCAGCACCGATCTATCGGGGCAGGACAAGCGCGTCCACGCCAATGGCGAGCTTGCGACGGACTATATCGTGTCGCCCACCGGTGAATTTGTCGCCTTCCGCCAGAACTACGCCGCTTACGTCGTGCCGCTGATGCCCGGCAGCCAGACCATCGCCCTGTCTCCCGATGCCAAGGCGCTGCCGGTTACCCGCGTCAGCGCCGGCGGCGCGGATTATTTGAACTGGTCGAGCGACGGCACACGCCTGCACTGGAGCCTGGGCCCGACGCTTTACACCGTGGAAACGGCCAGCCTGTTCGCCGCCGCTCCCCGCGCCGATGGTACGCCGGCGTTCGTGCCGCCGACGACCGGCGTCTCGCTGGCGATGGAGCAGGCTGCGGCCAAGCCGACCGGCACGGTAGCGATCACCGGCGCACGCCTCGTCACCATGGCAGGCACGGATGGCGGCATCATCGATGATGGCGTGGTGGTGATCCGCGGCGATCGGATCCTCGCGGTCGGCCCGAGAGCCTCCACCGCAGTCCCGGCGGGCGCGACCATCGTTGACGCGGCCGGCAAGACGATAATTCCCGGGCTGATCGATGCGCACGCCCATGGCCCTGCCGGAACTGACGAGCTGATCCCGCAGCGCAATTGGTCGATGATGCAGAACCTCGCGCTCGGCACGACGACGCTGCACGATCCGTCGAACCGCGCCAGCGAGATCTTTACCGCATCGGAAATGCAGCGCGCCGGGCTGATCCTCGCGCCCCGCATCTTCTCCACCGGCGAGGCGGTCTACGGCGCCAAGGCGACGGACGTATACGCGCAGATCGACAGCTTCGACGACGCGCTGGCGCATGTCCGCCGCCTGAAGGCGCAGGGCGGGCACAGCGTGAAGAACTACAACCAGCCACGCCGCGAGCAGCGCCAGCAGGTGACGGAGGCCAGCCGACGCGAGAACATGCAGGTCGTGGCGGAGGGCGGCTCGATCTACGGCCTGGACGTCACGCATATCGCGGACGGCAATTCCACGATCGAGCATAACATCCCGTTGGAGGTGTTCTACGACGATATCGTTCAGTTCTTCTCCCAGTCGAAGACGAACTACACGCCAACGCTGGTCGTTACCTTTGGTGGGCTGGCGGCCGATCCTTACTGGCGCCAGCACACCGATCTGTTCGCCCATCCGCTGCTTCAGGCGCATACCCCGCCGGCGCAGCTGCGCGCGGAATCGGCGCGGCGGCTGATGGCGCCGGAAAGCGATTATGTGGACGACGAAAGCGCGCGCGAGGCGCACAAGCTCGCCAAGCGCGGCGTGCTCGTGTCGATCGGCGCGCATGGTCAGCAGGCTGGCATGAGCGCTCATTGGGAGCTGTGGTCCTTCGTGCGCGGCGGCATGACGCCGCTCGAGGCGCTGCGTGCCGGCACCATCGTTCCCGCCCAGTCGCTCGGCATGGCGAAGGACATCGGCTCGCTGGAGGTTGGCAAGCTTGCCGATCTGCTGGTGCTGGATGCTGATCCCACGGCGGATATCCGCAACAGCGACAAGGTGCGCCAGGTCATGCTGGGCGGCCGGCTCTATGATGCGGGCACGCTGAACGAGGTCGCGACCGGCACGGCCAAGCGCGGCGCCTATTTCTGGGAGGCCGGCACCAGCGCCCAGTGATCGTCACCCTCCCATCTTGAACAAGCCTTCCCCGTTCGCCGCGATCCGCTTCGTGGTGAACGGGCTGTATCCCCAGGAGTAAGAACCATGGATCGTCGCACCTTTCTTGGCAGCACCGGCGCCGCCGCTCTGGCGAGTGCCGTCCCCGTCGCCGCGCAAAAGGTCGCCGCCGCCGGCGCCAACCCGAATGATGCGAAGCTGCACGCGCTGCTCGATCGCTTCTTCTACGATCGAATTAGCGACAATCCCGAAGGCGCCACCGCGCTCGGGCTCGACAATGGGGAGCGCGCGCACCTCAAGTCGAAGCTGAACGACGGTTCGGCTGCCGGCGTTCAGGAGGATCTCGCCCGCGCCAAGCGTGAATTGGCCGCGCTGCGCCAGATCAGCCCTGCCTCGCTCTCGCCAGCGGCGCGGATCGATTACGAAGTCGTGTCCTATCAGCTCCAGCGCAGCATCGCTGGCGGTGAGAAGTTTACCTACGGCGCCAGCATGGGCCGGTTCGCGCCCTATGTGCTGTCGCAGCTGACCGGCGCCTATCGCGAGGTGCCCGATTTCCTCCACGCGCAGCATCGCATCAAGGACGCGGCGGACGCCGACGCCTATGTCGCGCGTGTCGCCGCCTTCGCCACCGCGATCGATCAGGATACGGAGCGTCAGCGCGCCGATGCCGCGCGCGGCGTCTTCGCGCCGGATTACATCCTCGACACCACGCTGAAGCTGATGGGCGGCCTGCGCGATCAGCCGGCAGCCGCAACCGTCCCGGTCAAGGCGCTGGCCGGCAAGCTGAAGGCCGCCAACCTGCCGGATGGTCGCGTTGCCGAAGCGACCCGGATCATGAACGATCAGGTCTTCCCGGCGCTCGATCGCCAGCGTGCCCTGGTAACCGAGCTGCGCGGCCGTGCCTCGCATGACGCCGGCGCGTGGCGCCTGCCCGATGGCGAGGCTTATTACGCCGCCGCCGTCGAGGCCGCGACCACCGTTGCCATGACGGGTGAGGAGGTTCACCGCCTGGGCCTGGCGCAGGTGGCCGAGATCAGCAACCGGATCGACGGCATCCTGAAGGCGCAGGGTATGACCCAGGGCACCGTCGGCGAGCGGCTGGTCGCGCTGAACAAGCGTCCCGATCAGGTCTTTCCGAACACCGACGCGGGCAAGGAACAGCTGATTGCGCAGCTCAACCGCCAGGTGATCGCCATGCAGAAGCAGCTGCCGGAGCAATTCGCCTTCATTCCCAAGGCGCCGGTCGAGGTCCGCCGTGTTCCCAAGTCGATCGAGGCCGGCGCGCCGGGCGGCTATTACCAGAACGCCTCGCTCGATGGCTCGCGCCCGGGCATCTACTACATCAACCTGCGCGACAGCTTCGATCGTCCCAAGTTCGGCCTCGCCACGCTGACGCACCACGAGGCGGTGCCCGGCCACCACTTGCAGGTGATGACCGCGCTCGAATCGCAGGACATTCCGCTCATCCGCCGCCGCGGCGGGTTCAGCGGCTATACCGAGGGCTGGGCGCTTTATTCGGAGCAGCTCGCGGATGAGATGGGCATGTTCGAGGGCGATCCTCTCGGCCAGGTCGGCTACCTTCAGTCGCTCCTGTTCCGCGCCACGCGTCTCGTCGTGGACTCCGGCCTGCACCACAAGCGCTGGAGCCGCGAAAAGGCGACCGAATATTTCATCGCCACCACCGGCATCGCCCAGGGCCGCAGCCAGAACGAGATCGACCGCTACACCGTCTGGCCGGGCCAGGCCTGCAGTTACAAGATCGGCCACACCGTCTGGGTGCGCCTGCGCGATGCGGTGAAGAAGAAGCAGGGCGCCGCCTTCGATCCGCGCAAGTTCCACGCGGTGCTGCTCGATGGCGCCATGCCGCTGACCATTCTGGAGCGGATGGTGACGGAACGGATGCTGAAGGCCTGACCACTCGATCCGTCATCCCCGCGTAGGCGGGGATCGATAAGCGCTACCGCACCGGCTTTTCGCCAAGCTCAGCGTCTATGGATCCCCGCCTTCGCGGGGATGATGAACTTGGTTATGTGCGGACGAAAATACGGGAGAGGCACGCATGAAAACCTACGACGATGTCGTGAACGGCCGCCGCAGCATCCGCGGGTTCAAACCCGATCCAGTGCCTCGCGCGCTGATCGAGGAAGTGCTCGCGCTTGCCATGCGCTCGCCCTCCTCGCTCAACACTCAGCCGTGGAACTTCACCGTCGTCACCGGCGAACCGCTGGATCGCATCCGCCAGGGCAATACCGAACGCAACCTCGCTGGCGTTCCCCATTCGCGCGAATTCCGCCTGGGCGAGGAATATGGCGGCATCCACCGTGAACGGCAGATCGAGATCGCCAAGCAACTCTTCGGCGCCATGGACATCGCGCGCGAGGACAAGGCGAAGCGGCACGATTGGGTGCTGCGCGGCTTCCGCCAGTTCGATGCGCCGGTTTCGATCGTCATCACCTATGATCGCGTGCTGCTGGGCAGCGACATCGCGCCCTTCGATTGTGGCGCCGTCACCACCGCGCTCGTCAACGCCGCCTGGTCGCGCGGCCTCGGCTGCGTCATCAACAGCCAGGGCATCATGCAATCGCCGGTCGTGCGCGAACATGCCGGCATCCCCGACGATCAGGTGATCCAGACCTGCGTCGCGATGGGCTGGCCCGACGACAGCTTCCCGGCCAATGGCGTGGTGTCGCGCCGCAAACCAGTCAGCGAAGCCGCACGATTTGTGGGGTTCGTGGACTAAGCGATGCCTCACGGACGGCGTAATCGTCGGCGACTAGAGAACCATCGAAAATGGGGTGGGGAGCGGACGCAGTTCTAAGCGAACCCGTCGCGCTTCTGCTTCGGTCGAAGCCGCCGCACTCGACCGGCGTCAACGTGCCAGAGCCGAATTTCAAACTGCCTTCGTTCTTGTCTTGCTTCGTCGTCACCAGCTTTGGCACCCTGACCAAGCCAGTGCCGATAACCGGCCATGTTGTTTCGATTGAAGCAACTCAACGCCATGTGTTGGGCTGCGCGTAGGTCGCCTCGTTTGTATGCGCGTCGATATAGTCCGGCGGCGCTAAAAGCGTCCGCAGGCGTGCCAAAAGGATCCGCGCTCCCATCGCTAGAGAACCAATCGGCAAGCTCAATCATCGCACCGGCATGTCCACGTAGAGCAAGGTGCCACATGATCGGCAGCCACTTACCAATGTGCCGCTCATATCGGATCGCCAAGCCCTTGAGGTAAAGCCGGTCAGCAGGCGTGTCGTCGTTTTTGCGTTCCACAACGCGACCTTCGCACATGCGTTGAACGTCCGCTATTGGGGCGCATTCAGCCGATCCGCTTCCGCGTGCGGTTCCGGACGGCGAAACGGTTCGGATGAATGTTCATCGGCAAACATCCCTCCATCATCCCCCCCAAAGGCTTGGATCTTTAAACTCCCGACACCGCAGGCAGGGCGAGCACTGGTTCTATGGATCCCCTCCGCAGCAATAACGAACATTGGGCGCTTCCCCAACGAGCGTCATTCCGCTCACCTCAACAAACAACAAAGGCACGGCCCGCGTCGACAGCCATCCATCTGCCGACGCGAACCATGCCCTCACTCCCGCCGAAGCGGGCCGAACCTGCCGCAATTGGCCGTGTGGAGTGCCACGGCCCATCCGACTGGCTCATCCGAACAGGCGGAGTTCCGCTCCTCCCCCAGCTCAGCCCAGAAAACTCGACCTCCGATACCCGGCCCGGAACGGCGCCGCGGAGCCGTCAGCGCGGGAACCTCTTGTCCAACCAACCAATGAGGGCGCGGTTCACTTCCTCGGGAAATTCCTGCTGGGTCCAATGGCCCGACTTCTCCACCAGAACCCGCTCCAGATCGGGGACGTACCGCTCCATGCCCTCGGTCATCGCCGGGCTCAGCACCACGTCGTTCTCCGCCATGACCATCAGCGACGGCACGTCGACCTTCTCCACCAGCTTGGCCGAATTCTGCCAGTTGCGGGTGAAGTTGCGATACCAGTTGATGCCGCCGGTGAAGCCCGTCTCGGCGAAGGTTTCGGCGAATGCCTCGATCTCGTCGTCGGTCAGGAACTGCTGCGGATCGTTTGCCGGATCATAGAGCTTCAGCCCCTCGCCCAGTGCCAGGGTACGCATCTCGGCCGGAAGCTGCTCATATTCCTTCAGCGTCAGCATCGGCTTGCGCATGAAGAAGCGCATCGACCGCTCAGGGTCCGCGGCCAGCGCTGCATCCGCCTCGCCCGGCTTCTGGAACCAGACGATATACATGTCCTCGCCGAAGGCCGCGCGCATGCCGGCGATCGGATCGATGTCGCCGCGCGGCAGGAACGGCGTGTTCACCCCGATCACGCCCGCACAGCGCTCCGGATAGCGCAGTGCGAACTGCCAAACGACCATGCCGCCCCAGTCGTGGCCGCAGGGAATCGCCTTTTCGATGCCCAGCGCGTCCATCATGCCGGCGATGTCCGCCGTCAGCTGCTCCAGGTCGTAATCCTCGATCTTCTCCGGCCGGCTGGTCAGCCCATAGCCGCGCTGGTCGGGCGCGATCGCCCAGCGGCCCGCCTTGTCGAACGCGTCGAGTTGATGCCGCCAGGAGAAGGCCAGCTCGGGAAAGCCATGGCAGAAGATCACGGGCACGCCCTCGCCCTTCGGCCCGACCTCGTAATAGGCCATGCGGATGCCGTTGGATTCGACGAACTGCACCGGCGGCATCGCCTCGGCCAGCGCGCGCGGCGCCTCGATCACGTTGCTCGTAACTGGGCTCATGATTTCACTCCCGGACGGACGACAACCTTGCATTGCTGTTCGGGGTCGGCGAGCGCGGCAAAGGCGGCGGCCACGCCGTCCAGCCCCACTTCGTCGGTGATCGCCGGCAGCACATCGATCTTGCCCTCGGCGATATTGCCCAACGTCGCGGCAAACTCACCGGCGGTGTAGCCAAGCACGAATCGGAAATCGATTTGCTTGTTGATGCACAGGAACGGCTCGATCTTGTCCGTTTCCATGCATACGCCGACGACGATCACCTGCGTGCTCACCGGCACCGATTCGATGATGTTCTGCAGCACGCCCGGCACGCCGACGCATTCGAAGACGATCGCGCGCTTGCCGGTCTGGCCGGTCATCATCGCCGCCATCCGCTCGGAAGACGTGCGCGGCACGCCCAGCTCGCTCCACTTGGTGTGCGGCGATTCCTTCGCCGGATCGACGATGATGTCGGCCCCCATCTTTTCTGCAACGGCGCGGCGCGCAGGGGAGAAATCCGCCGCCACCACCGGCCCCAGCCCGCGCGATTTCAGCGCCGCGATCACCGCCAGCCCCACCGGGCCGCAGCCGATCACCAGGTTCACCGTATCCGGTCCCGCAGCGGACATGGCGACGGCATGTTCCCCCACCGCGAAGGGCTCGGTCATCGCCGCCTGCACGTCGGACAGGCCATTGGGTACCGGAAGCAGCATCGCCTCGCTCAGCACCATCTGCTCGCTGTACCCGCCGGGATAGGTGTTGGAATAGCCGATCGCCTCATAGCCTTCCGGCTTCATCGCGATGGGCATGGACACGACGCGCGTACCCGCCTTCAGCGCCTTTGCCGATCCGGGACCGTGGTCCAGGATCTCGGCGGAAAATTCATGGCCGAAGATCATGTCCTTGGAGGGATCGGTGCGCGGCTTCTCGCCGGTGCGCGCGCCCAGTTCCAGCATGTTCTCGAACGAATGAACGGCGTGGAGATCCGAACCGCAGATGCCGCAGGCCAGCGTCTTCACCAGCACTTCGCCCTGGCCGGGTACCGGATCGGGCACCTCGTCGCAGATCAACTGCTTGTTGCGTCTCACCACGGCTCGCATCGCAGCCCTCCCTCTCCGGTCGTCCGGCGTGATCGCCGGTTCGTTGCCGCATCGTGGCCCGCGGCGCCGGCCAGCGCAAGACGCATATTCATAACGCGTTTGAATTTCTTGCAGCCGATCGCTTTTGGAAATATATGTGGCCAAAATGTCGGAGGGAAGAATGTCGGGCAGCACGGTTTCAGGCGCGTCGGGCGAACAGGTGATCGTCGTTGGCGCCGGCATCGCGGGCCTGTGCACCGCGCTTCGTCTGGGCGGCGGCTCGCGCCACATCACCCTGCTAGAGCGCGACGAAGCCCCGCCGGAGGGCGGCCCGGACGTCGCGTTCGATCAGTGGCAGCGTCGCGGCGTCAGCCAGTTGCGCCAGAGCCACGCGTTTCTTGCCCGGTTGCGCAACATCATTCGCGACGAGCATCCGCAGTTGCTGGAGGATCTCTATGCCGCCGGCTGCCGCGACATCACCTTTCAGGACATGCTCCCGCCCAAGCTGCAGGCCACCTATGTCCCCGTGCCGGGGGATGCCGATCTGACAATCCTGACCAGTCGTCGTACCACGCTCGAACTGGTGATCCGCCGCTATGTTGAGCGCTTGCCCGGCGTGTCGATCCGCAGCGGCGTCAAGGTGCGCAGCCCGCTGTTCCATACGGGCAGCGATGGCACGATGGTGGTGACAGGCGTCGCCGCCGACACCGCGGAAGGACGCGAGGAGATCACGGCGGACGTGGTGGTCGATGCCGGTGGCAAAGCGGCGAACCTGATCGAACAGCTGATCAAGGCCGGCGCGCCCATCGCGGAGGCAGCGGAGACCGCTGGCGTCCTGTATTTCACCCGCCATTACCGCCTGCTGGACGGCCAAAATGAGCCGCCGCGCGGCGACGTGCCGGCCTCTGGCGATCTTGGCTATCTGAAGTTTGGTGTGTTCCCCGCCGACAACCGCCGTTTCTCGATCACCTTGTGCGTGCCGGAAATCGAGCATGAGCTGCGCAAGGCAGTGATGGATGGCGATACGTTCCAGCGCATCTGCATGGCGATGCCGGGGCTCAAGCCATGGGTCGATCCCAAAACTTCGGAGCCGGTCGGCAAGGTGATCGGCATGGGCGATCTGCACAGCCGCTGGCGCAGCCTGATGGCCAATGGAAGGCCGGCGGTGCATGGCTTCTTCGCCATCGGCGATGCGCTGGTGCGCACCAACCCGCTTTACGGTCGCGGCTGCTCGCTCGCCGCGGTCAGCGCCGGTGTGCTTCGCCGTGCGCTGGACAGCACACCCGATCCCGCCGCGCGGCTCGCCATCTATGACAGCGGCATCCTGACCGAGGTGAAGCCATATTACGATCTGATGCTGAAACAGGATCGCTCCGCCATCCGCCGCGCGCGTGCCACGCTCACCCCCGATCATCGCCCCCGGCTGAAGGCGCGGTTGGCGAAAAGCTTCGTCGATGACGGGATCACCATCGCCGCCCGTTCCGACGTGCAGCTGATGCGCGCGATGATGCGCGGCTTCCACATGCTCGAACATCCCGAGGCGTGGCTGAAGCGACCGCAGAATCTCAGCAAGGTGCTTGGCTATTGGGCGCGCGGCCGCCGCCTCAATGCCAATGCCTATGCGCCGCAGCCGGGCCCCGATCGCCCCGATCTGATGGCCACCATCGGGCTTGATGCGCGCGCGGACTTGCTGAAGGCGGCCTGATCAACTGTTCCGAGGGGGAAGGCAGGGGCAGGTGCGACGCGCTGGCGCACGCGCCTGCACCGTCCTTCTACCTACGAGCCGCCTGCCGCAGCCTCGATTGGCCGGTGTGGCCGATATTCTCCGGCGCCGCGCCGGCCCCGCTCCCATCATTGCCGACACTTATCGGGGAAGTTGCTCGGTAGGTTCGTTATTGCTGCTGCGAGAACCGTCAAACGTCTCGTGCGCCCGGCTCAGCCAGCCCTCCAGCGCGTTCAGGGCCTTGGCGGTCAGCGTCAGCGTATCATCGAGATTTCCATCACCATCGCCGATGATCAGCTTTTCCCGGGTGAGATATTCGATCCAGCGTCGCCCCGCCGCACTCACGCCGCCGGCCTGCTCCAGCGCGCTCTTCCCGGTCAGGCGCTCGCCACGGGCGTCGGCGATGAACAGGATCAGCAGCAGTTCATAGGCCAGCTCCCCGCCGAAAAGCTCCGCCGGCAGTTCGCGGCGGCGGTCGCGCCGAACCTCCAGGATAGCGCGCGCAAACTCCGCAAGTGTATCATCAACCATGGTTTTTGCCCCTTGAACCATGGGATGGCGATCTGCCGTCAGAAGATGCCCGAGTTAGCCGAACGGACCTGCGCACAGTGCGCCGCGACAAGCATCGCTTATCCGAAGTCGAACGCATGGGCGGATACTGGCCCTCCGCCGCTTGCCAAGGCCGCGCGCCAGCCGATTGCTGCTGGAACATCATCCCACATCACTCCTGCGCGACCGGAGATGCTTTGTTCTCGTTACCATTATATTTTGCACAACCGTGAATGTCACGTACCATTACGGATGCAATTGGCCACACTGACCGATCGCATTACCTCTTCGGAGGTATGCTGCCGCCCGTTTGTGCGGCGCCTAATCCGTTTGGCGAACGTCGTTGAAGGGAGCAGCGGCCGCTGATCGGCGGCCGGTCGCATCGTCAGCCGGCGGTGGCGCCGATCGGGATCGGCGTCGCTGCGGCCACCTGAGCATCGATGGTGGCGAACAATCGGCCTTCTGCCATCTCGTCGCGGGTCTGCTCCGGATGCAGCGTGGCCATATGGTCCAGCGCCACCAACTCGCGCGGCACGTACCAGTGCAGGCGGTCCGAGTGATAAGCCTCCCACACCGTTTCCGCGACCTCGCGTGGCGGGATGGCGCGAAAGACGCCGCTCTTGGGCGCTGCGGCAGCGGCACCATCCGGAAGGATCGGTGTGTCGATCAGTGCCGGCAGCACATCGGCCACCCGAACGCCGTAAGGCTTCAGCTCGATCGCCAGCGCCTCCGTCAGGCCCTTCACCGCATGTTTGGTGGCCGAATAGACCGCGATCATCGGCATGCCATAGGTCGCCGAGGACGAAGAGGTGGTGAAGCACATCGACTCTGGCGTGGCCTTGAGCAGCGGAATGGCGAGGTGAATGCCGGTGAGAACGCCGATGAAGTTCACGTTCACCACGGCAAGCACATCGGCCCATGGCTGGTCGGCAAAGGGCCCGCCGCGACCGATGCCGGCGTTGTTGTACAATATGTCGAGCCGTCCGCCGCTGCTCGCGGCGAAGCGATCCAGCGCGGCGGCATAGGCATCGCGGTCCGAAACGTCGAGCCGCTGGACCAGGCAGTTTTCCGCCCCCAGCTCCTGCTCCAGCGCCGCGAGCCCCGCCTCATTGACGTCGACGCCGCCGATGAACCAGCCTTGCCGGGCGAACAGCCGCGCCGTTTCCAGCCCCATGCCGGAGGCCGCGCCGGTGATGAAGATTGCCTTGCGGCCGTTCGCCACCCCGCTCACTCCGCCGCCTCCGCCTTCTTGTCGAGGCCCATGGCCGCGAGGATCTCCGGCCGGATATTCTCCGTGCCCTTCTTCTGGATATGCTCCGCGAGCCTCGCGCCGACCGCCGCCTGCGCCTCGCCGATGAAGCGCGGCCGGTTTGTCGCCGCCCACTCGATCGACGCCTGGCGGTTGGCGTTCATGCCGTTCACCTCCGGCACGACATAGCGGGCGATCATCTCATAGGATTTCTTCTTGTTTTCCCACTCGGCCCAATTGTTGTCCATCAGCAGGAAAGCGCCGAAGCCACCGGACTGTTCGCGTAACCGCTCGATCTGCCGCACGGCATCTTCGGGCGTTCCGACCACGGCCATGCCCGAATCCACGATCGCATCCACCGGATCGGACCCGTCCGACGGCGCCAGCGGCAGGGCGGCGACCTCACGGAAGTAGTAGAGCCACTTGTCCAGGCCCTCACGAACCTGCGCGCGCGCTTCCTCGCGAGTTGCCGCCACATGCATCGGGCCGACGAGCCGCCATTGGCTGCGGTCCACCCTGGTTCCGCTTTCCGCCGCCTGCTGCTCCGCGATCGCCCAGTTCGACGTCAGCGCGTTGAAGCCGCCCGCCTGCGTGGCACCGATCGAGAGCAGGCCCAGGCCGTGGCGCCCGGCAGCGGTCGCACCCGATGGCGACACCTGGCTGGCGACGCTGATCTCCACTGACGGACGGCTGTAGGGCAGCATCTGCAGCCGCGCTTCGTTCAGTTCGAACCAGTCGGTTTTCTTGCTCACCTGCTCACCGCGCAGCAGCGGCACCAGCACGTCCAGCGCCTCGTCCATGCGATCGCGTTGCTTTGCGACCGGGATGCCCATCATGAAGGCGTCGGACGGGAGCGCCCCGGGGCCGACACCGAACATCACGCGTCCCCGGGTGATATGGTCAAGCTGGTTGATCCGGTCCGCCAGCATCAGCGGGTGATGGTAAGGGAGCGATGACACGCCCGTGCCCAGGCGGATATGCCGCGTGCGTTCGGCCACCGTGGCAATGAACAGTTCCGGGCTGGCGATCAGCTCATAGCCTGCCGAATGATGCTCGCCGAGCCAGGCCTCGTCGAAGCCGAGCTTGTCCATCAGCACCACCAGATCAAGATCCCGCTCCAGCGCAAGCGTCGGGTTTTCGTTGAGCGGGTGGAACGGCGCAATGAAGGCGCCGAACCGGATCTTTTCCGCGGCCATTTCTCTCTCCTCAGACCATCTTTGTGGACGATGCTAGTTGGAGGAAAGCAGCCTGGCCAGACTTTTTTAACGCGTTATGATAATATGGGATTGCACGGCGTTGCAGCTTGCTGCGTCGCCGCCTATCGCCTCCTGTATGCGAAGGAACATGGGATGAGCCGGCGTGAAGACGCAAAGGCAGAACGTCGTCGTCGGATCATCGCGGCCGCACGGGATCTGATCAAGGAAACAGGCGATACCGGGCTGTCGATGCGCGCCATCGCAGCGCGCGCCGGCGTGTCGCTGACGACCCCTTATAATCTGTTCGGATCGAAGCGGGCCATCGTGATCGCCCTTCTGGAGGACGTGCGCGAATTTCACGAGCGGTTCTCGCAACTTCACCGTGTCGGGGCGATCGACCGGATCTTCCAGGCGGTGTCCATCTCGCTCGCCTATCTCGCGGACGATCCCGATTTCTATCGTACCTTGTGGACCGAAGCCCTGCGTTTCGACAGCAAGGAGCTTCGCGGCGAGTTGCAGACCCCGCAACGCTACGGCTTCTGGTGGGCGCTGCTCAACGAGGCCAGCAGCGAGGGAGCCTTGCTACCCGAACTCGAGATCGATCCGCTGCTCCGCGCGCTCGACGCGGTCTATGTCGCGGCGATGCTCGCCTGGGTGCTCGGCGGCATCGAGGTTCACGAGCTGGAGGCGCATGTCGGCTATGGCTATGCCGTCACATTGCGGGGCGCGGCGAGCGAGGCGGCCGCAGCAAAATTGGAACGGCGCCTGGTTACCTATCAGAAGGAACTGCTGCGCCATCGCGCCAATGCGGTGGTCGCCGCCTGACACTTGCAACGCCGCGCCGGGCCCGCGGCGCGACGCTTCATGGCGAGTTTAGGGTTTGATCCAGGCGCTTGAAAGCACCTCCCCGGCGAAGGCCGGGGTCCAGGCGGGAGAGAGTTGGCAAGAGCCCGAGCGCCTGCCAGCTTTGTCGCGCAACTGGACCCCGGCCTTCGCCTGGGAGGCGGATCTTCCTGGCTGGATCAAACCCTAGCCGGCAATCTTGTCCAGCGCCTGACTGAAATCAGCGATCAGGTCGTCGGCATCCTCCACCCCGATGGATATCCGCACCAGATTGTCCGTGATCCCCAAGGCCGCCTTGCGCGCATCGGGAACGGACAGGTGAGTCATGGCGGCAGGGTGGCTGGCCAGCGTTTCCGTGCCGCCCAGGCTCACCGCCAGCTTGGCGATCTTCAGCGCATCAAGGAAGGCGAACGCCTCCGGCTCTCCGCCCTTCAGGTACAGGGAGAAGGTGGATCCGGCGCCCTTGCAATGGCGGCGATAGATATCGGCCTGTCGCTCGTCGCTGCCACCTTCAAGAAAGCCGAGGTAGCCGACCTTCTCGACCGCCGGATGATCGCGCAGGAAGGCGCATACCTTTTCGGCATTCTCCCCCGCCCGGCTCATCCGCAACTCCAGCGTCTCCAGGCTGCGCAGCAGCATCCATGCCGTGTTGGGATCACAGATCGTGCCGATCGTGTTCCGCATCAGCCGGATCGTATCCATGTGCGCCTTCGATCCCAGCACCCCGCCGGCAACCAGATCGCTGTGGCCACCCGCGTATTTGGTCAGGCTGTAGACGACGAGGTCCGCGCCGTGACGCAGCGGCTTGTGCCACAGCGGCCCCAGGAACGTATTGTCGATGGCGATCGGCGGCTTGTTCGCGCCGGTGAAGATCGCATCGCGGCTCGCCGCCACGGCCTCCACGTCGACCAGCGCGTTGGTCGGGTTGGCCGGGCTTTCGAGATAGATCAGCGCCACATTGCCGGACGCCGCCTTGGACAGCACCGCATCGATTTCCGCACGCGTTGCCCCGGCCGGGAAATCGAGCCAGTGAACACCGAAACGGCCCAGGATGCGCGCGATCAGCGTCTCGGTGGCGGCATAAAGCGGACCGGAGTGGACGATCGTGTCGCCCGGCTTCACCATCGAAAGGAACAGAGTGGCGATGGCGGACATGCCGCTGGAAAAGGTAAGCGCGTCCTCCGCATCCTCCCAGACGGACAGGCGATCCTCCAGAATCTCCTGGTTTGGGCCGTTGAAGCGGGAATAAACCAGCCCTTCGGCGCCGCCGGGCCGCTTGCCTGTCACCCCTTCGAAATGGCGCTTTCCGGCGGCCGCGTTGGGAAACACGAAGGTGGAGGTCAGGAAGATCGGCGGCTTCAGCGATCCTTCGGACAAGGCAGGGTCATAGCCATGCCCCATCATCAGCGTTGCCGGCTTCAGCTTCCGCCCGCCGATCTCATCCACCGGCGGCTTGGGCGAGACACGCGCCTCAACGCCGGTAAGATCGGCTTCGGTTTCCTTGGTCATCATCTGGCTCCGCTGGGATCATGGCGGCGCGCACGGCGCCTTGAGCCGCGCCTAACATCAACGGCCCCGTCTGGCGATCAGCCTGCCGTGTAAGGCGTAAACGGCCCGATGGCGCAGCTGCCGGTCGGGAAGCGCGCCGTGCGATCAACCGTGGTGGCAATGTCGCCGCGGCAAAGGCGCGGGCCGAACTGCCGGGTCACCAGAGCATCGCCGCGCGCGACATTCTCGCACCCGCCCGCCGTTTCACTGACGAAGATCCGATTGCGGCTCTCGCGGTAGATCAGCTTGTTGCCGACCGCGCGCAGAGAGACGTTGCGAAAACGGGTGTCGATGCAATCCACCGGCGCTTGCGGCGTCAGCCGGGCAAGCTCCTTTTGCACCTGCATCTGTTCACGCGCGTAGGGGCCGGGCCGGCTCTCGTCGGCCGCGCTGGCGGCGGACACCGCCAGAGCACCCGCCGCGGCGGCCAGCGTAAAGGGAATCAACAGCTTGGCCATCATCACCACTCCTGCCCCTCCTCAAAAGCATAACGCTTTCACCCGCGGAAACTATCCTTGGCGGCGCGCCGCTCCCCCAATTCCTCAGCGCTCGTCGCCCGCAGGAACGGATTGGTGGCAAGCTCCTCCCCGATGGTGGTGGGAATGGTCGCCTCGCCCGCCGCGCGCGCCGCGTCGACCCGCGCCATGCGCGCCTTGATCGCCTGGTTGTCCGGCTCAGCGACCAGGGCGTAACGCCCGTTGGACTGGGTATATTCATGACCGCAATACACGCGCGTCTCGGCCGGCAGCCGGGCATAACGCTGCATATTGCCGAACATGTCGGCCGGCGTCCCTTCAAACAGCCGGCCACAGCCCATGGCGAACAAGGTGTCGCCAGTGAAGATCGCCGAATCATCGGCGAAGTGGAACGCCACATGGCCCTGGGTATGGCCCGGCACGGTCATCACCGCAGCACGATGTCCGCCCAGGGACACGCTTTCACCATCCGACACGCCGGCGTCGATCGCACCGATCTTGGCGCGTTCCGCCTCGGGGGCGGTGACCCTGGCGCCCGTTGCGGCGACGATCGCGGCATTGCCGCCAACATGATCCGGATGCCAATGCGTGTTCCAGATCTCGCTGATCGTCCAGCCACGCGATGCGGCGGCATCGAGCACGGGCTGCGCCTCGCCGGGATCGATCACCATGGTCGTGCCGCTGTCCGGATCGTGCACGAGCCAGCTGTAATTGTCGCTGAGCACGGGCACGCGGACGATCTCAAGTGGCGATGGCATCATAGCCCCTTTCATTGAACTCGATCAGACAGAAACCGTGGCCGAAGGGATCCGCGAAGGTCGCGATCCGCCCATAGGGCGCCTGACGCACGCCCGTCTCGTCGACAGCGCCGGCCGCGATTGCCATCGATCGGGCGTGGTCGAGATCATCGACCGACACGTCGAGATGCACCGGCGTCCAGTGGCGCTGATAGTTCCGCCGTGCCGGCGCGGCGGCGGTCGCGGCGCTATCGCCCGCCTTTTCCAGCAGGTAGATCGGCGCCTCCAGCCCCAGCAGTTCGACCGCGCCGCTGCCCAGCCGCCGCCCAACCGACACGCCGAACACAGCGCAGTAGAAATGCTCCGCCCGCGCGAGATCGGGAACATCCATGTTCACGATCAGGCGCGCGGGCGCGGGCATCACCAGCTTCCGGTATTCGGCATGGAGGCCCATGGCTCCTGCGGCGGCTTGGGGCCGTTCAGCTGGAGCAGCTCGATCGAAATGCCGTCCGGCGTCTTCACGAACGCCATATAGCCGTCCCGCGGAGGGCGATGGACGGTATAGCCCGCGTCCAGCACCGCCTGGCAGGTCGCGTATATGTCGTCGCAATCATAAGCGAGATGCCCGAAATTGCGCCCGCCGGTATATTCTTCCGGCGCGCTGCCATTCTCGGCCGGCCAGTTGTAGGTCAGTTCCACCTCGGCCCGGGCCCGTTCGCCCTCGCCTCGCATATCCTCGGGCGTGGCGAGGAAGATCAGGGTGAAGCGGCCCGCCTCGCTGTCGGTGCGGCGCACTTCCTTGAACCCCAGAACCTCGAAGAAGGCGATGGTCTTTTCCGGATCGGCGACCCGGATCATGGTGTGAAGATAGCGCATTGATCCTCCGGATTACTTCTGTTCGTCAGCCGCAAACTGGGACAACGCACGAGTTGCCGATTGGCCCGCCGGGCGATCCGGGGCGAGCCGCGCGGCTTCGGTCCAGGCAGCCTTCGCCCCTGCCTCGTCGCCGCTGGCGGCCGCGATATTGCCGGCCTCCAGCTGCACCTGCGCATCGTCCGCCGACCGGCGCAGCGCCTGGCCGATATCGATCTTGGCGCGGGCGAGATCGCCCGTGCGCCGCGCCAATGTTGCGGACAGCAGCCAGGCGAGCGGATCATCGGCCGCGTCCTTCAGCGCGAGGTCGAGATCGCCGCGAGCCAATTTGAGCTCATCCAAGGCCACCAGCGCCCGCGCGCGGTCCAGCGCCGCCTCTCCGCGGGCCAGACCGGTCAGCGTTCCGGCCGCGAGCGCCGCATCCAGCGCCGCGCGCGCCTTGGCGGGTTCCTGCCCTGCGAGCCAGGCGTTGCCGGCCAGCGCCCAATAGCGCGCCGCCGCGCCATCACGGGCCAGCTCGGAGCCGCGCGCCGCCTCTTCAAACGCCGGCGCCGCCTGCGCAAACCGATCCTGCCCGGCAAGTGCGATGCCCAGGCACGCCCGCCCGCCAACGCTCCGGTCAACGCTGGCGCGCCGCTCGGCGGCGACCGGATCCGTGGCGGCCAGCGCGGCGCAGCTCTCCGCAGGCGGAAGGGCAGCGGCCTGGAGCGCAAGGCTCAGCAGGATCATTTCAGCACGTCCTCAAGCGTGCGGATCAACAAGGCGATGTCTTCCTCCCGGGACAGGCGATGATCACCGCCCTTCACCAAGGCAACGTGGACATCGTCTGAACGGAGCAGCTCCGCGAGGCGCACCGATTGGGCCCAGGGCACATCCGGATCGCGCTGGCCGTGGATCAGCCGCACCGGCATGTCGAGCGCGATGGAACCGTGCATCAGCCGGTTGGCCTCGCCAGCCTGCCAGAAACGCCGGGTATAGACCGTCGGCTGCGGGCCATAAGGGTTCGGCCGCTCCAGCCGTCCGTGCTGCAGAATGTAGAGCTTTTCTTCCTGGCTGAAGCCCCAGTCGGTGAAATCAGGCGCTGCCGCGATCCCCACCATCGCGGCAACGCGCTCGGGACGGGCGAGCGCGGCCAGCAGCATGATCCACCCCCCCATGGAGGAGCCGACCAGCACCACCGGTCCCTCCACCGCATGGTCGATCATGGCGAGCGCATCGTCGCGCCAGTCCGTCAGGGATTGCTCCTCAAACGCCCCCTCGCTGGCGCCGCAGCCGGCATAATCGAAGCGGAGAAAGGCGCGACCGGCCGCTTTCGCCCATGCCTCGAGCGCAAGCGCCTTCGTACCGGTCATGTCCGAAGCATAGCCTGGCAGGAAAACGATGGTGGGGCCGGCGCCTTCGGTGAGGTGATAGGCGAGACGGGGTCGCTGGGGAGAGGTCATCCGCCGCGATGTAGCGACGGGCAGGCGTCAGTGAAAGGCGAGCCGGTGAAGGGAGCCGCGCCCACAAGCCGCGGCGGCCTGCTCAGATCACATATTCAACGGTTCTTACCTGCGTCTCGGCATCACGCTTCGCCGTGCGCTTCGCGACCATTTCGGCATGAAGCTCGGCGACGGTGCGGCTGCCGGTCGTCTTGCAGGCGAACGGCAGCACGGCGTGGACCAGCGCGCCCATGCCGCCCGCCAGCATCCGGGCACCAAAGCGGGATGCGACGCCGAAATGCTCGACATAGCTTTCACCCACAGACTCGGGATGGTCGAGGAACAGGCGGCGCAGCATAGGAAATCCCCCGGGGTCCGGTTGTGGTTGGTCAGGCGACATTATCACGGGCGCGCAGCTGCGCCACCATGTCCGCGGCAAGCAGCGGCAGGGTGTCGTCGCGCGCGCCCATTACGACGATCCGGTCGCCGGCACGCGCATTGGCGACGAGATGCGCCGCCGCCGCCGCGCGATCCGCGATGTGACGGGCATTGCCGCCGGTGACGGAGATATCGCGCACGATATCGGCGCTGGTGACGTCGCGCGTCACCGTGCCGCCCTGGTAAACTGGGTCTGGAAGAACGAGCAGGTCGTCGGCCCCAAGCCCCTGTGCGAACGTGTCAACCAGTTCAGATCGCATGGTTTTCAACGGTCCATAGCCATGCGGCTGGAAGAGCAGGAGCAGGCGCCCGGGAAAGGCGTGGAGCGTGGCCAGCGTCGCGGCGATCTTGTCGGGATTGTGCCCGAAATCATCAATCACGGCGACGCCGCCCGCCTCGCCGACCAGGTCGAAGCGGCGCTTCAGGCCCGTGTAGCGGCCGATTGCAGCGGCCGCGGCCTCGAAGGACACACCGGCAGCCAGGGCCGCGCCAATCGCCGCCAGTGCGTTCGCGACATTGTGTTTGCCGGGCACGTTCAGCCGGATCCGGGTGCCGCGCAGGGAGAAGGATACCGCAAACGGCTGTTCCTGGATGTCCACCGGGGTCAGATCGGCCTCGCCGCCGAGCGCGAAGGTCATCACCCGATCTCGTGGCAGGCGCATGGCCAGCGCGGCCGCATCCGGATTGCCGGCATTGACGATCGCCATCCCCGCCTTGCCGATGAAATCGCCGAACAGCACATTCAGCTCGTCGAGCGATTTGTGATCGAGGCTGACGTTGTTCAGCACCGCGATGCGCGGCGCATAAAGGGCGATGGAGCCGTCGCTTTCGTCCACCTCGCTGACATAAGGATCACCCTCGCCCACGAGGGCGCTGGCGAAGGGGCGGTCGGCGGCGGCGAAATCCTTCATTACCGCGCCGTTCATCACCGTGGGGTCGAGCCCCGCATCATGGAGGATGCGCGCGATCATGCCGGTGACGGTGGATTTGCCGCTGGTGCCGGCAACCCCGATCGGCAGGCGGCTCGCGTTGAACAGCGCGGCGTTCAGTTCCGCGCGGCTCATGCGGCGGCAACCGAGCCGATCGGCCGCGACCATGTCCGCCACCGTCGGCTCCACGGCGGCCGATGCCACCACGATCTGGTCCGCCGACACGATCCCGCTGCCGTCCTGCGGGAACAGGCGAACACCCTTCGCCTCCAGATCGGCGAACTTGGCCGGCACGCGACCCTGATCGAGCCCCCGATCGGAGCCGGAGACGGTCGCCCCCCGCCCGGCAAGGATCATCGCCAGCGGCATCATGCCGGAGCCGCCGACGCCGACGAAGAAGAAGGATTGTCCTGCGATGTTGCCGTCCTGCATGGCCGCGCGCTATCGCCGCAGGCGGCAACGGGCAAGGCGAAGGCGGCGACACGGATGAAGATCGGGCCCTCATGAAGATCGGAATCGTCGCACCGGCGAACACGGCCAACCCGCAGATGGTGGCGCCGCTGATGGCCTATGCCGCCTTGGCCTATCCCGAAGTCGAGCTGGTCTTCCACCCGCAATGCTGGGAAAGCGACGGCCATTTCGCCGGCCCGGATGCCCGCCGAGCCGCTGCCTTCCTGGAATTCGCCAACGACCCCGGCTTTGCGGCAATCTGGTTCGCGCGCGGCGGCTATGGCTCCAACCGCATCCTCGCGCAGGTCATGCCGCAGCTGAACGATGCCGCACGGCGCAAGAAATATGTCGGCTATTCCGACATGGGCTTTATGCTCGGCGCGCTCTACGCCCGGCGCATCGGGCGCGTGGCACATGGCCCCATGCCGACCGACATCCTGCGCAGTTCCGGCGGCGATGCGACGGTGGCGCGCGCGCTCGGCTGGATCTCACGCGATGAGCGCCAGGGGCTGGAGCCGGGTCTGGGCAAGCGGCCGGCCGCCGCCTTCAATCTGGCGATCCTCGGCGCGCTGATCGGCACGCCCTGGCTGCCGGACCTCACCGACCACGAATTGCTGATCGAGGAAGTGTCGGAGCCGATGTACAATATCGATCGGCTGCTGTTCACCATGGCCAATGCCACGCAATTGCGCGGGGTCGCCGGTATCCGGCTGGGCGCGGTGACGAGCGTGAAGGAAAACACGCCGGCCTGGAACGAGCCCTTGGCGGTGATGATCCAGCGTTGGTGCCGCGACATGGGCGTGCCGTTCCTGGGGCAGGCTGAGGTCGGCCATACGCAGACGAACCGGGTGGTGCCGTTCGGGCTGATTTAAGATATTGGCCGACGAACCGCGGGTGCCGAGCTTGCCTGGCGTCTGATCCAGCTGGACTGATCCGCCTGCCTTCGCGAACGACAGACGCAGGGCGAACGCAGGTCAGATGAACTCTTGGCTTCGTCATTCCCGCGAAGGCGGGGATCCCTAATCACCGACGCCGATGTCTCTCGCGAGACCTGCGCTTATGGATCCCACCTTCGCGGGGATGACCGTGCATTGATCAGCCCGCGACCGCCTCGCTCAGCCAGGCCGGCTTCAGCGCATCGCCCAGATCCTCGACGCGGCGATGCTCCACCATCAGGCCGAGTTCGGGATAGGTCGCTCGGGTACGCGCGCCCGCCTCTCCCAGCGGCGCGACGATCAGCCGGCGGTTAACCTTCGACCGATAGTTCATGCGCGCGGTATTCTCCTGCCCGACATAGCATCCCTTGACGAAGCTGACGCCGTTCAGCTCCCGCGCGTTGCATTCCAGCCAGAGCGTTTCGGCATTGCCGAGCTCCGTCACACCTTCCGCGACGCCAAGTGATAGGCGATGCGCGACCCAGCCGTGCGCGGGGGCACCCGGCGGCGCGATCCAGCGGCGACCGAGCGCAGCGAGCCGGGGATCGGGCACGCCCTGGTCGCCGTCGCGCGACCAATGCACCGCAAGGCCGTCGTCACGCGCGATGGTGATCGCCCGACGCAGGCGATACAGCGTCAGCCGCCGGGCGAGCGCCTCCGCCTGTGCCGCTTCGCAATCGAGCAGCAGATCCTCGCCATCCGCCCAGACGAGAAAGTCGAACAGCGCCTTGCCCTGTGGTGACAGGAGCGCGGCCCAGACCGGAAGCGCGCCGGTCACGTCATTCGTCACCAGCCCTTGAAGGAAGCCGCGAACGTCCTCCCCGGAAAGGCGGACGATGGCGCGATCGGCCAAAGTTGTGGCGTCGGGGGTGGTGGCGTCAGTCATGCCCACAAGCTAGGGCATCGCACGCGCATTCCAAGCATTGCAGGACCCGCATGACCGACCGCATCACCATCCGCCGCCCCGACGACTGGCACGTTCACCTGCGCGATGGCGCCATGCTGGAGCTGGTTGCCGGCCATACCGCGCGACAGTTCGCCCGCGCGATCATCATGCCGAACCTGACGCCGCCGGTGACCACCGCAGAGGCGGCGCGCGGTTATCGCGAGCGGATCCTTGCCGCTTTGCCTGCGGACGCCGGCTTCACGCCGCTGATGACCTGCTATCTCACCGATCAGGCCGATGCCGATGCGATTGCCGCCGCTTATGCCGAGGGCGTGTTCACCGCGTGCAAGCTTTACCCCGCGCACGCCACCACCAATTCCGCGCATGGCGTGACCGACATTTTCGCGCTCGCCCCGGTGCTCGAGCGGATGCAGGCGATCGGCATGCCGCTGCTGATCCATGGCGAGGTGACGGACAAGGATATCGACATCTTCGACCGCGAGGCGGTGTTCATCGATCGCATCCTGCAACGGCTTGTCCGCGACTTTCCGGCGCTGAAGATCGTGCTGGAACACATCACCACCGCCGAGGCGGCCCAATATGTCGCGGAAGCGCCGGCCAATGTCGCCGCGACGATCACGCCGCAGCATTTGCTGATCAACCGCAATGCGATCTTCGACGGCGGCATCCGCCCGCATGCCTATTGCCTGCCGGTCGTCAAGCGCGAGATGCACCGGCTGGTGGTGCGCAAGGCGGCGGTATCGGGCTCGCCCAAGTTCTTTCTGGGCACCGACAGCGCCCCCCACGTCGTGGAGGCAAAGGAATCCTCTTGCGGCTGCGCAGGCATCTTCAACGCGCCGTTCGCGCTGGAAAGCTATCTGCGCGTGTTCGACGAGGAGGGCGCGATCGACCGGTTCGAGGCGTTCACCAGCGAGAATGGCGCGCGTTTCTATGGCCTGCCGCTGAACGAAGGCGTGGTGACGCTGGAGCGGACGGAGACGCGCGTGCCCGACCGGATTGGCGACGATGCGCTGTCGGTCGTGCCGTTCCATGCCGGCGAGACGATCGGCTGGCGCATGGTCGATTGAAGCGAGAGAAGCGCCGCCTGAACCGCACCGTCATCCCGGACTTGATCCGGGATCCATGGCGCAGCGAACGCTGAGGCTGGAGGTCTTAGAGCGGGGCTCAGCCACTTATCCGCCTCCCCGGCGAAGGCCGGGGCCCAGTTACGGAACAAAGCCGGCAGGCGCACCGGCTATTACCAACGCTGTCCCAACGGGGCCCCGGCCTTTGCCGGAGAGGTGGCTTGAGGAGCCTGGATCAAACCTTAGCGTTAGCGCGCGCGGATGGCCGGATCCCGGATCAAGTCCGGGATAACGGCGCCGCCCCTCCTGCCTCAGCGCAGGCGATCCACCAGCGCGATCACATATTCATAGGCGGCGCGGTCCTCGGCGGCGAACCGCGCCGTCAGCGCCGCCGCATCGCCCTCGACGGTTCGGGAGCGGAACAGCGCGAGCTGGAACGCCTTGCGCTCCGCGGCGCAGGCCTGTTCGGTCTGAAGCGCGATGGTCGCCGGCGTGCCGCTGCTCGCCATCGCCACCTGAGTGAAATCCTCAAGGCAGGCATACCAGCTGTTGCGCTCCGCCACGGCCGGCGCCGCCGCGGCAAGCGAGAGGGCAAGGCTCAGCATCATGGCCGCGCTGGCGCGATCAGGCCTTTTCGAGCGTGCATTGCAGCGGGTGCTGGTTGGCGCGGGCGAAATCCATCACCTGCCCCACCTTGGTCTCCGCCACTTCGTAGCTGAACACGCCGCACACCCCGACGCCCTTCTGGTGGACGTGGAGCATCACCCGCGTCGCTTCCTCCGCATTCATGCGAAAGAAGCGCTGCAGGCACAGCACCACGAATTCCATTGGGGTGTAATCGTCGTTGAGCATCAGCACGCGATAGGGCGTCGGCTCCTTGACCTTGGCACGCGTACGCGTCGCCACGCCGACGCCGGTGCCACCGCCGTCCTCTGGACCGCCGTCTTCCCGTCGTTCCGCCATGTCGATCTGAAAGCTGATCATCGTCACCGCCTGAAAATATGGCACGTCGCCCAACGAGGGCAAGGGCCCAGCATGGTCGCCGCGCAAGACTATCCCGATTGTTCAGCCACTCAGGCGAAGGCCGGCGCCTGCCGCAACTGCTGGTAGGCGGCAATCACCTTTTGCAACATGCCCTCGTGGCTGCGATCCCCGCCGTTCCGGTCCGGATGATATTGGCGGACCAGTTCGCTGTACCGCCGGCGCAGCGCGGTGCGATCCGCGTCGGGCGCGAGGCCAAGCACCTTGAGGCTTGCGCGGTCCTGCCCCGACAGCGGCTTGCCGTCGCTCCGCTCGGGCGCGACCTCGCGCCGAAAACGGGCGCCGATCGCGTCAAGCGGATCGGCGAAATCGGCCCAGCGCGGCCCCTGGTCGCCGGCGCCGGCGCGTGCAAAGGCGCGGGTCTCGCGTTCCCAACCGGCCATCGGCCGCTGCGCGCGGTTGATCTCCTCCGACGTCATGCCGTCGAAGTAATTGTAGCTCGAATTGAACGCGCGCACGTGATCGAGGCAGAACCAGCGATAGGTTCCCGGGCCATCGCCGCCCGGCCCCTCCAGCGGCGGCGCGCGAAACTCTCCGGCCGCCTCGCAACCGGGTGCCTCGCACGGCCGGTCGCCCTCGATCCTCCCGTGAAAACGCGCGTTCGGCCGATCCTTCGCCAAAATCAGAACATCCCCAGCAAAACCGGCTATATAGGCGCGATGACCACGCCTTCCACCGGCCCCGTAGAGCAAGCCATCACCGCCCGTCTCGCCGCAGCGCTCGACCCGATGCACCTTCAGGTAATCAACGAAAGCGCGCTTCACCGCGGCCATGCGGGGGACGATGGATCGGGCGAATCGCACTTCCGCGTGGTGGTGGAAAGCGCAGCCTTTGCCGGGCTGAACCGCGTGGCGCGGCAGCGGCTGGTCAACCAGGCGCTGGCCGAGCTGCTGCGCGATCATGTCCATGCCCTGGCGATGAAGACCCTGGCACCGGGCGAGCCGCGGTGAGCGGTGCCGGCGCTCCCGTCCTGCGGGCGCGGGTGGCCCGGCCGGCGGCACGCATCCTGCTGGTCGATCGCGCGGGCCAGGTTCTCCTGTTCCGCTTCGCGCCGGGCGACGATCGGGCGCCCTTCTGGTGCACGCCGGGCGGCGCAGTCGATCCGGGTGAAAGCTATGCCGAGGCGGCGCGGCGCGAACTCTTTGAGGAAACCGGCATCCGCGCCGATCCGGGGCCTGAAGTGGCGCAGCGACAGGTGGACTTCCTCACCATCGAACGCGTCGAGGTGACGGCCGATGAGCGCTGGTTCCGGGTCGATGTGGACGCGATGGATATCGACCCTGCCGGCCACACCGAGCTCGAACGGCGCGTGATGACCATGTGGCGCTGGTTTCGCCGCGACGAGATCGCCGGCTGGCCCGAATTGATCTACCCTGACGATCTACTCGCCATGCTGGAGGCCACCGACCATGACGCGTGAGGACCTGATCGAACTGACGCTGCTGCCGGCGACGCACGATATCGGCGGCTTCAAGGTGCACCGCACCCTGCCGCATCGTGAGCGGACGATGGTGGGGCCGTTCCCGTTCTTCGATCAGATGGGGCCGGCGCAGCTGCCACCGGGCCAGGGCATCGACGTGCGCCCGCATCCGCACATCAATCTCGCCACCGTCACCTATCTGTTCGAAGGGGCGATGGGGCATCGCGATTCGCTGGGTACTGACATCACCATCCGGCCCGGCGCGGTGAACCTGATGACGGCGGGGCACGGCATCGTTCATTCGGAGCGGTCGCCCGAGGACGTGCGCCCGGGCGGACCGGCGCTGTCGGGCATCCAGACCTGGCTTGCGCTGCCCGACGGACGGGAGGAGATCGACCCGGCGTTCGAGCATGTCGCAGCCGGCGAGCTGCCGGTGATCAGCGACCGCGGGGTCAGCGCGCGGATCATCATGGGCAGCCTGTGGGGCCGCACCGCGCCGACCACCACCTATGCCGGCACGATCTACGCCGACATCATGCTTGCCGCGAACAGCAGCGTGCCGATCGACGCGGAGGCGGACGAGCGCGCGATCTATCTGGTCGAGGGCGACGCCTCGCTGGAGGGCGTGCCGCTGGAGCCGCAACGCTTGTACGTGCTGCGGCCCGGCATTGCGGCCACGCTGCGCTCGAGCGCCGGCGCGCGCGCCATGCTGGCGGGCGGCGACGCCTTTGCCACGCCGCGGCATGTGTGGTGGAACTTCGTCAGTTCGTCGCGCGAGCGCATCCAGGAGGCGAAGCGGGCGTGGATGGCGCGCGAGTTTCCGGTGGTGCCCGGCGACGAGGTGGAGTGGATCCCGATTCCCGGCCAGCCGAAGACGGTCAGCTACCCCTGAGGACGGCCGGCGGGCAGGCCGGCCCCTGATCCCACCTCAATCCCGCTCATAGGGGCCGCGTCGCATCACATAATCGCGGGTCTCATAAGGCGGCGACAGCGCCTCCACCCAGGCGCCGTGCGCATGAGTGAGCGCCACCAGCTCCATTGGCCGATCGCCGGGCCATGTCTGTACGCGCACCTCATGGCGGTGGAGATCGCGGTTGGGCTCCATCATCACCCAGGCGAGCCGGTGTTCCGGCGTGGCGCGCGCGCCGGCCGCGTCCATTGCCTCGCGTATACGGGCCTGCGACGCGGGCGGGAGGTACTGCCAGACCACGGAATGCATCAGCACGCGGGTGGTGCCGGCGTCCTGCGGCTCGGCCAGCCGTGCCTCGACCCATTCGGCGGCGTCGCCTTTCGTCAGTGACACGCCATGCTCGCGGATCATGGCGATGCCGCGCTCGATCCGGTCGAGCCGTTCGGTCGCATCCACCCACACATAAGCGGCCAGCCGCTCCGCCTGAGCGGGATCGGCCACATCGACGGGCGCGATGTCGACGCCCCGGACGGAGCGGATGGCGATCGGTGCGTCGGGTGGCGGTGGGCCGCGCCATTCCGGCGCGACGAGCACGGGCGAATCGGCCGGCCCGCGCCTCACCCCGCCAAGGTCGAAGGCGTAACGGTCGATCAGCAGGTTGAGCCCGGCGCTCGACCCGATCTCCAGCAATTCCAGATCGGGGCCGAACCGCGAAGCGACATGGAGCAGCCCCGTCATCAACCCTGCCGATCGCCCCGCCTCGTTCGTCTGCGGCGGGCCATTGAGCCATGGCAGCAGCGCCGCGTCATGGTTCCGCACCACGTCCCGCAAGATCGCAACCGTTTCGCTCCGGTCGATCACTGCGCCGGTGAATATCCGATCCAGCGCTGCGTCGCCTCCGCGCCGATGCAGCGCGTGCAGCCCGCCGATCAGCCGAAGCACCAGCGCGTCGGCCACCGGCTCCCCGGCCCAGTCAAGCACCCGCCGCCCCGTTTCGCTCCCCCGATCCAGCGCGTCGGCCAGCGCCGCGCTGACCCGCGCGGTGATCGGCGCGGCCATCGCCTCGCAATAGGCCGCCTGGACGTGAAATGATTCGCGGTTCTCTGCTTCGCTGCCCATGGCCATGTGTTGCGCCCGTTCCGGCCGGTGCGTAAAGCCCGCCGCCATGGCCGAACCGCTCGTTATCGCCGTTCCCAAGGGGCGGATCCTCGCCGAGGTGCAGCCGCTGCTCGCCGCCGCCGGCGTCGTGCCCGAAGCGGCATTCTTCGATGAGGACAGCCGCGCCCTTCGTTTCGCCACCCAGGATCCCGCGATCGCGCTGATCCGCGTGCGGGCATTCGACGTCGCGACCTTCGTGGCGCATGGCGCAGCGCAGCTTGGCATCGTCGGTTCGGACGTGCTCGGCGAGTTCGCCTATCCGGAGCTGTACGCGCCGGTGGATCTCAACATCGGCTATTGCCGCCTGTCCGTCGCCGAGCCCAAGGAATTGGCCGAGACGGACGATCCGCGCGGCTGGAGCCATGTGCGCGTCGCGACCAAATATCCGCATCTCACCGCGCAGCATTTCGCCAGCCGCGGCGTGCAGGCGGAGTGCATCAAGCTGAACGGCGCGATGGAGCTGGCGCCGATGCTGGGGCTGGCGCCGCGCATCGTGGATCTGGTGTCCTCCGGCCGCACGCTGAAGGAAAACGGCCTGGTCGAGGTGGAGACGATTGTCGAAGTGTCGTCCCGCCTGATCGTGAACCGCGCCGCGATGAAGATGCGCGCCGGGCTGGTGGTGCCACTGGTGGAGGCATTCCGTCGCGCCGTGAACGAGGCAAAGGCGGCATGATCCGCCTTTCCACCGCCGACGCGTCCTTCACGCAAGACTTCGCCGCGCTGGTCGATGCGCGCCGCGAATCGGATGCGGACGTGACGCGCGACGTGTCCAACATCCTGCGCAGCGTGCGTGACGAGGGCGATGCCGCGCTAAAGGCCTTTACCCTGAAGCTCGACGGCCATGACCTGGACGAGAGCGGCTGGGCGATCTCGCTGGCGGATTGCGCGGCGGCGTTCGAGACGCTCGATCCCGGCTTGCGCGAGGCGCTTGAACTCGCCGCGTCGCGCATCCGTGCCTATCATGAAAAGCAGCGCCCGGCGGACACGGCGTTCACCGATGACGCCGGCGTTCGGCTCGGCGCACGGTGGCGGGCGGTTGATGCCGCGGGCGTCTATGTGCCCGGCGGGCGCGCGGCTTATCCGTCCACGCTGCTGATGAACGCCATCCCGGCCAAGGTGGCGGGCGTGGAGCGGCTGGTGGTAGTGACGCCGACGCCCAAGGGGGACATCAACCCGCTCGTCCTTGCCGCCGCGCATCTGGCGGGGGCTGATGAAGTGTGGCGGGTTGGCGGGGCGCAGGCGATCGGCGCGCTTGCCTGGGGCACCGAGCGGATCGCGCGGGTCGATGTGATCACCGGGCCGGGCAATGCCTGGGTCGCGGAGGCGAAGCGGCAGGTTTATGGCGTGGTCGGCATCGACATGGTGGCCGGCCCGAGCGAGATCGTGGTGGTCGCCGATGGCGCCAATGATGCGGACTGGATCGCCGCCGACCTGCTGAGCCAGGCCGAGCATGACGTGACCACCCAGTCGATCCTGTTCACCGATTCGCCCGACTTCGCCGATGCCGTGGCGGAGGCCGTGGAACGGCAGCTCCCCGATCTGCCGACGGGAGAAACCGCGCGGATCGCCTGGGAGCGGAGCGGCGCGATCGTGATCGTGCGCGACCTGGCGGAGGCCATGCCGCTGGTCGATGCGCTGGCGCCCGAGCATGTCGAGATCGCCGTCGACGATCCGCAGCCGTTGTTCGACATGCTTCGCCATGCCGGATCGGCCTTCCTCGGCCGGCATACGCCCGAAGCGATCGGAGATTACGTCGCCGGCCCGAATCACGTGCTGCCCACCGGGCGGCGGGCGCGATTCGCCAGCGGGCTCGGCGTGACGGATTTCATGAAGCGCACCAGCTTTCTTCAGCTGGACGCCGATTCGCTGGCAAAGCTCGGGCCGGCAACGGTGGCGCTGGCCGAGGCGGAGGGCCTGCCCGCCCATGCGCAATCGGTGGCGTTGCGGCTGCGGCGGTAAAGCCCTCCAGGGGATTCTCGTTCGTGCTGAGCTTGTCGAAGCACGTGCCACGGGCGATGTCCCGTGCGGCACGCCCTTCGACACGCTCAGGGCGACGGTGAGGGCGGAGGAAGCCGGTCAGGGTAAACGCGGGGGACTGGCCGATCCGGTCGCACGCGCGTAAGGGCGGCCGCCATGTCCCGTACCGCTGCCCGTACCAAGGCCCGCGCCGCCGCGCGCCTCGCCGCCACCCAGGCGCTTTATCAGCATGAGATGGAGGGCACCGCCATGCCCGCGCTCCTGCACGAATTCCACCACCACCGCATCGGCGCGACCATCGAGGGCGCGGAATATGCCGAGGCGGATGTGGCCTTCTTCGACGATATCGTGACCGGCGCGCATGCCCGCATGGGCGAGATCGATGCGCTGATCGAGCGCAAGCTGGCCAGCGGCTGGACGCTGGAGCGACTCGACAAGCCGATGAAGGCGATCCTGCGTGCCGGCACCTATGAACTGCTGTCGCGCGTGGACGTGCCCAAGGGCGCGGTGATCAGCGAATATGTCGATGTCGCCCATGCCTTTTACGAGCGGCGCGAGGCCGGTTTCGTGAATGGCCTGCTCGACGGGATCGCGCGCGAGGTGCGCCCCTGACATGGGGGAGGTGATCAATCTCCGCCGGGCGCGCAAGGCCAAGGCGCGGGTTGATGCCCAAGGCCAGGCCGCCGCGAATCGCCTGGCGTTCGGCCGGACCAAGGCGGAGCGTGCGGCCGCCGCGGCGGAGGTCGACAAGCGCGAGCGCGCGCTGGACGGTGCCAAGCGCGAGGAGTGAGATCGCCTGTTCCGTGAGAGAACGAGCGGCCTCGCCTCATCCCCTGGGTGCCGTCTCAACCGGCACGATCGTCATCGCGTCAGTGTCACCCGCATCCACCGCGATCGCCAGCGCCCAGCCGGCAAGGACGAGCGTTACGACCCATGTCGCCATGGCACCGCCGGCGCGCAGCGCATTGGGTGCCGAGCGGCCCATGCCGAGCGGATGGGCGATTCGCGCCAGCACGAATACCGCGCCGATGATCCACAACATCCCCTGTGACCCACGCGCCAGTTCGACCAGCGCCATCAGGATCAGGACGATGGGGGCATATTCGACGAAATTGGCATGGGCGCGCATGCCCGCGAGCAGGGCAGGATCGCCGCCATCGCCCACCATCACCTTGCCGCTCATCCGACCGCGCACGAGTCGCACGGCAAGCCAGATATTGATCACCGCGCAGGCCGCAGCGATGACGAGCGTGACTGGCAGCACCACCATATCCTCTTCCCTTTCTGTCGGAACAAAGCCTGCCAACCCACCGCACCGCTTGCAACGGCCGCACAATCCGCTATAGGGCCGAGCCTTCGCGATGCGCCCGGCTGCTCGGCGCGGCCGGTGATGTACCGGCCTGCGCTGATCGTCGTCGGGCTAATCGTATTTGTTTAGAACAATATTGATCAAGGTGCCGCGATGGCCGTCCCCAAGCGAAAGACTTCCCCCTCCCGCCGTGGCATGCGCCGCGCTCATGACGCACTGTCGGTGGAGGCGTTTCAGGAGTGCCCGAACTGCGGTGAGCTGCGCCGTCCGCACAACCTGTGCACCGCCTGCGGCCACTATAATGGCCGTGAGGTCATCTCGGTCGAGGGCTGACACCGTCGGCGGCGGGGCGCACCGGCGCATCCGCTGCTGATCCGGTTGCGCTGACAAGAGTACGGAGATCGTCCCGCCATGGCCGACAGTTCCTGGATCGCCGTCGATGCGATGGGCGGCGACGAGGGGGTGGCGGTCATGCTGGCGGGCGTCGCGCGTGCGCGCCACCAGTTCGAGGGGATGAAGTTCCTCCTCGTGGGTGACGAGGCAGCGATTCGCGAGGGGCTGAAACGCCATCCGAATCTCAGCCAGAATGCCGAGATCGTTCACGCCCCCGATGTCATCGCGGGCGATGAAAAGGCCGGCCAGGCACTGCGCCGTGCCAAGACAACGTCGATGGGCGTCGCGATCGACTGCGTGAAGCAGGGTCGCGCCGCCGCGGCCGTGTCCGCGGGAAACACCGGCGCGCTGATGGCAATGGCGAAGCTGGCGCTGCGCACCATGCCCGGCATCGACCGCCCTGCCCTGGCCGCGCTGCTTCCCACGCTGGGCGAGAATGATCTCGTCATGCTCGACCTTGGTGCCAATACCGAGGTCGAGACCAAGAACCTCGTTCAGTTTGCGGTCATGGGCGCGGCTTATGCCCGGGTGACCATGGATCTGGACAGTCCGCGTGTGGCGCTGCTCAATATCGGCAGCGAGGATCAGAAGGGCACGGAGGAAATCCGCGACGCTGCCGCCGCGCTGCGCAGCGCGCCGCACCTGCCGATGACCTTCACCGGTTTCGTCGAGGGTGACCGGCTATCGCGCGGCGAGCATGACGTGATCGTGTGCGATGGCTTTTCCGGCAACATTGCGCTGAAAACCGCTGAGGGCACCGCGCGCTTCGTCGCCGATCTGCTCAAGCGCGCCTTCACCAGCTCCGTCCGGTCCAAGATCGGCTTCCTGATTTCCCGCCCGGCGACGCAGTTGCTGCGCGACCGGCTGGACCCGAACAATCACAATGGCGCCGTCTTCCTGGGGCTGAACGGCCTGGTGCTGAAAAGCCATGGCGGCGCGAACGAGATCGGCGTGGCCAATGCGATCGGCGTCGCGGCCAAGATGGTACGCGCCGATCTGACCCGGCGAATCGCCGAGGACTTGCGGAAATTCGAGAGGCAGGCGGCATGATTCGCAGCGTCATCACCGGCACCGGATCGGCGCTGCCGGCGCGGCGCGTCTCGAATGCGGACATGGCGGAGATGGTGGACACCACCGACGAATGGATCGTCGAGCGGACCGGCATCCGGTTTCGCCATATAGCCGGGCCGGAGGAAACCACCGCCACCCTCGCCCGCGATGCGGCTAGCGCCGCTCTGGCAGCGGCAGGCGTGCTGGCGCAGGACATCGACCTCATCGTCCTTGCCACTGCCACCCCCGACCAGACCTTTCCGTCGAGCGCCACCAAGGTGCAGGCGATGCTGGGCATCGACGATTGCGTCGCCTTTGACGTCGCCGCCGTCTGCTCCGGCTTTCTCTATGCTGTGCAGGTGGCGGACAGCATGCTCCGCGCCGGCGCGCACCGCCGCGCGCTGGTGATCGGCGCGGAAACCTTCAGCCGCATCCTTGACTGGGAGGATCGCACCACCTGCGTCCTGTTCGGCGACGGCGCGGGTGCGATCGTGCTGGAAGCGCAGGACAGCGACGAGGCCGAGGGCCGCGGCATCCTCGCCAGCCGGCTGCACGCCGATGGCCGGCACAACGAACTGCTGTACGTCGATGGCGGCCCCTCCACGACGGGCACGGTGGGCAAGCTGCGGATGAAGGGCCGCGAGGTGTTCCGCCACGCCGTGGTCAACCTGGCCGCGGTGATGGAGGAATCCCTCGTGGTGGCCGGCCTCACGTCCGAACAGGTCGACTGGGTCGTGCCGCATCAGGCCAATGCCCGCATCCTTGATGCCACCGCGCGCAAGCTGGGGCTTCCGGCCGAAAAGGTGGTGATGACGGTGGACCAGCACGCCAACACATCCGCCGCATCGGTGCCGCTCGCGCTTGATACGGCGGTGCGCGACGGCCGGATACGCACCGGTCAGATCGTGGTTCTCGAGGCGATGGGCGGCGGCTTCACCTGGGGCGCCGCTGTCGTCCGTTTCTAGCGCGCGGTGAACCGCGACATCCGGCTTTTGAATTTCGATCATTGATGATAACTTGACGCAATAAGGGGCGGAGGTTTTCGACAGATGAGTGATGCGGGCACGTTGACCAGGGCCGATCTGGCGGAATCGCTGCATCGCCAGGTGGGGCTGTCACGCGCTGATTCCGCTCGCCTGGTCGAGCAGATTCTGGAGTCGCTCTGCGGCGCATTGTCGCGCGGCGAGAATGTGAAGATCTCCGGCTTTGGCACCTTTGTCCTGCGCGACAAGGGCGAGCGCGTCGGCCGCAATCCCAAGACCGGCGTCGAAGTGCCGATCGCGCCGCGCCGGGTGCTTACCTTCCGGGCCAGCCAGATGATGCGCGATCGCATCGTCAACGCAGGCGCGTGAGCGGAAACGAAAAGTCTGACGGTGCCTTTCGCACCATTGGGGAGGTAGCCACGGCGACCGGCGTCGCTCCCCATGTGCTGCGTTACTGGGAGACGCGCTTTCCCGAACTGCGCCCGGTCACGCGCGCAGGCAACCGGCGCTATTATCGTCCTGCCGATGTCGCGCTGATCGAGCGTATCCAGCGCCTGCTGGGAACCGAGGGCTATACGGTGAAGGGCGTGCAGAAGCTGCTGGCGGCGGAAGGCCGTGGCGGCAAGATCGTGCCCCCGTCTGCGGCGGCGGAGCAGTCGATCGACGGCGAGTCTTCTTCGATGATTTCCGTCGTGGCCTCAGAGACGATCGAGGCGATCCGTGCCATTCGGGATCGCCTGCAACGTGCTCTGGACGCCGCCTGAGCGTTTCGGGCTTCAACCCGCCAGCGTGATCCGCGCCCTGGCGAGTGCCCCGCGTTAAGACGAGGAACGAACGGGCAGGCTTGGTGGCGCTCACCTCCGTCAGACTACCTAAGCTGATCAGACCCGGACAGCGCGATTATCATGGCTACGCGCCGCCTGACGGTCAGCCGATGCGCCACGGCGGAAAGCGCCGGTTCTCTCCCGCGACATACAGGCACAGGCGGTTCCCCGCCGGATCGTTCAGCCGCGCCTCGCGCCACCCCCAGGACTCCGCTCTGGGATCGGACACAGCGATCCCGTGCGCGCGCGCCGATGCGACCGCGGCGTCAAGATCCGCAACCTCAAGGAAGATGATCGGCCTGCCCTCCACCTCATCGGCCGCCTCAATCGACAGGGTGGTGCCCCCGGCACTCTCGAACCGGGCATAACGGCCGTCACTCTCCACGATCATGTTGAGCCCGAGCGCCTGGTAGAAGGCGACACTCGCCGCATGGTCGCTGGCCGGCAGGGTCACCTGATTGGGTGTCGCGCCGCCGAGGTCGCAATCGAGCCGCACCCGGTGATGCCCCATCGGGCCGTGACCAGCGCCAAGACCCGGCGCCTCTCGAAGCGCGATCCGCACGAAGCGGCGTGCGCGCGCAATGGCGTCCGGCAGGGGAAGACCGCGCCCTAGGCCCTCGGCCACCGCGCTCGCCAGCGTGCAGCCGGTGCCGTGCGTATTATGCGATTCGATCCGCGGGTCGGTCCAGGCCAGATCGGTGCCGTCGAGCAGGATGAGATGGTCTGCCACAAGGTCGCGGGGCTCGCCTGTGGGTGCTCCGACCTGTCCGGCCGACGCCGGCGACAAATGCCCGCCCTTCGCCAGCACCGCCGCGCCGGTGGACCGGGCAAGATCGCGGCCGGCGATCAAGGCGTCGCTTTCAGTCTCAACCTGCCTGCCGGTCAGCGCCGCCAGTTCCGGTGCATTGGGCGTGATGAGCGTCGCCGCCCGCATCAGCCGGGCGAAGGCCGCGATCGTCGCCGGATCGGCCAGCACCGAGCCTGAGGTCGCGATCATCACCGGATCGAACACGATTGGCAGGCCGGCGGATGCCAGCGGCTCCAGCAGGTCGGCGACCCGTTGGGCGGTGTCTGCCGATCCGATCATGCCGATCTTCACCGCATCGGCGCCGATATCGTCGAGACAGGAGCGCATCTGCTCCACCACCATCGCGGCGGGCACGGGATGCACCGCCTGCACCCCCAGGGTGTTCTGCGCGGTGATCGCGGTGATCGCAGTCATCGGATGGCCGCCCAGCATCGTGATGGTGCGGATATCCGCCTGGATGCCGGCGCCGCCGCCCGAATCGGAACCGGCGACGATCAGGATGCGGCTTGTGCCCGGCCGTGAGACGGGCACTGCCGGGGACGAGGGCGTGGAGGCGGTT
>NZ_LSKH01000282.1:0-12960 GCF_001557395.1 Sphingomonas sp. CCH5-D11
GGTCGGCGCGCCGCACCTGCTGCGCCCGCCGGTGCGCTTCCAGGCGGAAAGCCCGTTCGACTATGCGGCGCGCGCCGAGGTGCTGGTCGTCACCGACGTGAAGCGCGGCGACATCCCCGCGCTCAGCAACGCCTACGGCCGGCTGATCGAGGCGGCGGGCGGGGGGACGCTCGGGCTGTTCACCGCCATCCGGCGCCTGCGCGGGGTCCATGCGCGCATCGCCGATCGCCTGGCCCGCGCCGGCCTGCCGCTGATGGCGCAGCATGTCGATCCGATCGACACGGGTACATTGGTCGACATCTTCCGCGACGATCCGCACGCCTCCCTGCTCGGCACCGACGCCCTTCGGGATGGTGTGGACGTGCCCGGTCATTCGCTGCGGCTGGTGGTGATGGAGGGCGTGCCCTGGCCCAAGCCGACCGTGCTTCATGCCGCGCGCCGGCTCGCCGGCGGGGGCAGCGCCTATGACGACCGCATCGTGCGCGCCCGCATGGCGCAGGCGTTCGGCCGCCTCATCCGCTCCGCCGACGATCGCGGCGTGTTCGTTTTGCTCTCCGCGGCGACGCCCTCGCGCCTGCTCGACGCCTTCCCGCCCGGCGTGCCGATCGCGCGCGTCCCGCTGGACGAGGCGATCGCCCGGGTTGCATCCCGGCTTTCCTCGCACGCGGCATTGGGGCATGAGGCGGCGCCTGCACCCTGACGGAGATCAAGCTTGAAGACGTTGACGCTGCTGCGCCACGCCAAATCGGGCTGGGATGATACGGTCGCGCGCGATTTCGATCGCCCGCTGAATGCCAAGGGGCGCAAGGCGGCGCAGGTCGTAGGCGCGCATCTGCGCCGGCTCGGCCTTAGCTTCGACCACATCGTCGCGTCGCCTGCGGAGCGGGTCGTGCAGACCATCGCCGAGGTCGCGGCCGGCTTTCGCGCTCCGATCGAACCGGCATGGGACAAGCGCCTGTATCTCGCCTCCTCCGTCACCCTGCTTGATGTCGCCCGCGAATCGCCCGCGGATGCCGATCGGCTGCTGATGATCGGGCACAATCCGGGGCTGGAGGATTTCGTGCTGCTGATGATGGGCAGCGGCGATCCTTCGCTCGTGCGCGAGGCGGAGCTGAAATATCCCACCGCCACGGTCGCCGAGCTGACCTTTGACGTGGCGAATTGGGCGGATCTTGCCCCGGCATCGGGCACGCTGACCCGCTTCATTCGCCCGCGTGACCTCGATCCGACGCTGGGTCCGGGCGAAGAGTAAATCCCTTCGTCACCCGACCGCCTGCGATACCTCCCGTAATCGCGTTCGGCTTTCCCCCTCGTTTGTCACCCCGCATCAAGGCCGGAATGACGAAGCAGAAGAAGGGGCGCATCCACATACCGCTGCGCCGCGTTCAACTGGGATGAACGATACGGCACCGGCACGATTTCCCCTGCACCTCCAGATGTTGGCCGGCTTCGTCATCGGGCTGATCGGCGGCTTGCTGGTGAAGTTCACCGCCGGCGACGCCGGCTGGGTGCAGGACGTCACCACCTATGTCACCGGGCCGATCGGCCAGATCTTTCTCCGCCTGCTCTTCATGTTGGTCATCCCCCTGCTGTTCGCCGCGCTGGTGACCGGCGTCGCGGAGATGGGCGACATTGCCGCGCTGCGCCGGGTCGGCGTGCGGACGCTGATCTTCACCGTTCTCCTTTCCGGCCTGTCGGTCGCCATCGGCTTGGTGCTGGTCAATCTGCTGCGCCCGGGCGCAGGTGTCGATCCGGCGATGGCGCGCGAGCTGCTGGCGCAGGCAGGGCAAGGGGCCGCCTCCATCGTGCAGAAATCGCGCGAGGCGCCCGGTGCGCTCGATTCGGCGCTCGGCATCATTCCCGCCAATGTGATCCGCGCTGCGGCGGACGATGACATCCTCGCCGTCATGTTCTTCGCCCTCGCCTTTGGCATCGGCATCGTGCTGACCGGCTCGGAGAAGACCGCCACGTTGCAGAGCGCGATCGAGGGCGTGCTTGAAGTCGCGATGACGCTGATCGGCTATGTCATCCGTCTCGCACCGATCGCGGTTGCCTGCTTCATGTTCAATCTCGCGGCGCTGTTCGGCGCCGACATTCTGGTGCGCCTCGGGGCCTATATGGCGACGGTGCTCGGCGCATTGCTGATCCAGCTGCTGATCGTCTACTCGTTCGGCGTTTGGCTCGCCGCCGGCATGAGCCCGCTCGCCTTCTTCCGTGGCAGTCAGGAGGCGATGGTGATGGCCTTCTCCACCGCCTCGTCCAACGCCACCCTGCCGACCAGCCTGCGCATCGCCGAAAGCGAGCTGAAGCTGCCGCGCAAGGTCGCCCGCTTCGTCCTGACGATCGGCGCCACCGCGAACCAGAACGGCACCGCCATCTTCGAAGGCGTGACGGTGATCTTCCTCGCGCAGTTCTTCGGCGTGGAACTCAGCATCCTGCAGCAGCTAACGGTGATGCTGGTCTGCATCCTCGGCGGCATCGGCACGGCCGGCGTCCCTGCGGGCTCATTGCCGGTGGTGGCGATCATCCTTGGCATGGTGGGCGTGCCGCCGACCGCCATCGGGCTGGTGCTGGGCGTGGATCGGCTGCTCGACATGTGCCGCACCGCGCTCAACGTCACGGGTGACCTGGCGATCGCCTCGATGGTCGCGGGCAAGGATCGGGCGGGCTAGCGGCAACCCTTCCTTCTTCCAACATTGCACTCGACGCCCTGCCGGGATGGCGAAGCGGATTACGGTAAGCGAGCGACCTTACCGGCCCTGCGCCCGCCATTTCTGGATGGTGCGCTGGATGATATCCTCCTCCTGCCCCACGTCGCGCCACAATTGCGAGAAGATCGGATCGGCCGATGCCGGCCGCTTGATCTCCTCCAGCCGGTCAAAGGCGACGCGGATCGGGATCGCCACGCCCTCGCCGCAGATGATGCACTCCTGGTTGCGCAGCGCCGGGATCGAATCGAGGAAGCCGCGCGCGCCCTCCGGCATGGCGGCGCGCACGAACGCCTGGTCGCGATCGTTGTTGAGGCGCATGGCGATGATCGTGCCGCATTGCGACAGCACGCCCTCCGCCAGATCGGACGGCCGCTGCGTGATGAGGCCTAGCGACACGCCGTATTTGCGCCCTTCCTTGGCGATCCGGCTCAGGATGCGACCCACGGAAGAGCCATCGTCGTTGCGCGGGATATAACGGTGCGCTTCCTCGCAGACGAGCAGGATGGGGCGCTGCGGCTCGTTGCGGGACCAGATCGCGAAGTCGAACACCATGCGGCTGAGCACCGCGACCACCACCGACGTGATCTCGTTCGGAACGCCCGACACGTCGATGATCGAGATCGGCCGCCCGTCGCCCGGCAGGCGAAAGACACGGCGGATGAAGTCCCCCATCGTGTCCGCCACCAGCATGCCGGAAAACATGAAACTGTAGCGGGGGTCGGCGCGGATCTCGTCGATCTTGGCCTTCAGCCGCAGATAGGGCGCGGTGTTGGACGCCTTGTCCATCTTGCCCATCTCAAGCTGGATCAGGTTGGTCAGGTCGCTGAGCAGATAGGGGACCGGCGCGTCCACGGTCAGCTTGGGAATCTCGCTGCCGACGCGGCTCTTGGCGCGCGCCGCGAGCAGGCATTTCGCCAGAATGTCCGCGTCGACCTGCCGCTCCGCGCCTTCGGTGGTCAGGAACACTTCGCAATGTTCCTCGAAATTCATCAGCCAATACGGCATTTGCAGGTTCGACACGTCGTAGATCGCACCATTGGCACGGAACGCGGCGGCATATTCGCCGTGCGGGTCGATCATCACCACATGGCCCTGCGGCGCCAGTTCGCAGATCCGGTGAAGGATCAGCGCGGCCGAGGTCGACTTGCCGGTGCCGGTGGAGCCGAGCAGCGCGAAATGCTTGCCCAGCATGGCATCGACATACAGCGCCGCGCGAATATCAGTCGTCGGATAGACGCTGCCGATCTCCACATGGGCACGTCCTTCGGCGGCATAGACCTGGCGCAGGTCAGCGGTGGAAATCGGATACACCTCCGCCCCAGGGCTGGGGTAACGGGTCACGCCGCGCCGGAACTGGTACAATTTGCCCGTCAGCTTTTCTTCGCTTCCTTCCCCCAGGAAGTCGATCGAGGCGATGATCCGTCCGGTGTTCAGGTCTTCCATGCGCAGCGAGCGGACGTTCGCGATCAGCCAGGATGGGCCGACCCGTACCTTGATCTGCCCGCCGACTTGGCCGCCCGCGGCGACGACCGGGTCCGAATGGCTGGACAAAGCGGCGATGGCCGCGGAATCGAAGATCACCTGGCTGGAGGACCCAGCGATCTCCATGACCAGGCCGATCGGCTCCAGGCCGGCCAGGCTGGGCGTCGATGCGGCTGCGGCGATCGCCTGCTCGAACGCCTGCTGCGTCGGCATCTCACTCATTGTCGGCTTCCCGCGGCTTGTACCATTGGAGGCGGGTGTAGGTCGTAAGCGTAAACAGAGCGTGATCGACAATTCTGCCGATCCGGCAATAGTTTACACGCGCTGCGCCAGCCGCCCTGCGCCCCAGCCCAGCAATACGGACATCGCCACGGCGATCAGGCCATAGGGCACGGCGTTGCGGTCCGCCGCCTGTGCGACATAGCGTTCGAAACCGGCCTTCTCGACGGTGATGTCGCGCACCGCGGCCGCCAGCACCTTGCCGTCGCGGATCAGGAACGTCTCGGCGGTGAACTGTCCCACCGGAACGCGCGCCGGTATGCTGACCCGTGCGCGATAGAGCACGCCTTCGGTGATCTCCACCGCACCCGGCGCCTCGACATACAGGCCGGCGCGACGCCGCAGGTCCACCAGGCCACGCGCGAAGCGGTCCTGAACCGTGGGCGCTGCCGATGAGGCGGGCGACAGTTGCAGACTGTCCAGGCCCAGCTCGTAGATCGCGCGGGTGCGATCATCGACGATCCGGTCGATCGGCCGCGAAGATGCGATGGCGTAGAAGCTCGGGGCGGAACGATAGCGCAGCGCCTCGGCATTGACCCACACGCCCGCCAGCTTCTCCTTCTCGCGCACGGTGATCGATTGCACCGGCCCCTTCACCACCACCACGAGATCGGTGGCATGCTCATCATCCGGCACCTTGCCGCCGGGGTAGAGGATCGCACCGAACAGCAGCAGCTCGGCGCCGGTAAAGCTATAGGCGATGCGGATCTCGCGCTGCGACACGTCGGGCACCAGCACCGGCTTCGCCTGGGCGAGCAGCAGGGGCGCGGCGAGGAGCAGCGCGATCCGCTTCACGACAATTCGATCGAATAGATTTCGTCCGGCCGCCATCCCAGCCCCAGCGCGATGCGCCCGGCGACGAGCAGCACCATCAGGGCGAGCGCGAGGCGCAGATATTCCGGCCGTGCCTTCGCCGCGAAGCGTGCGCCGACCTGCGCCCCGATCACCGAGCCGATCAGCAGCAGTCCCGCCAGCACGATGTCCACCGCCTTGGTGGTCATCGCATGGACCATGGTCGCCGTCGCCGTGACGAACAGGATCTGGAACAGCGACGTGCCGACCACGACCTGGGTCGCCATGCCCAGCAGATAGATCATCGCCGGCACCAGCACGAAGCCGCCGCCCACACCCAGCAGGATGGTGAGAATGCCGGTTCCGAAACCGAGCAGCAGCGGCGCAAGCGGGGAAATGTACAGCCCCGATCGATAGAAGCGCATGCGGAACGGCAGCGACGCGACCAGCGGGTGGTGCCGTCGCCGACGCGGCGGCGCAGCCCGTCGTCCGCGGCTGACGGCGATCGCCTCCAGCGATTCCTTCAGCATCAGGCCACCAATCGATGCCAGCAGCAGGACATAGGTGATCGCGATCGCCGTATCGATCTGCCCGGACGCTTGCAGCAGGCGGAACAGCCAGGCCCCGAACAGCGATCCCAGGATTCCCCCGATCACCAGCACGCCGCCCATCTTCACGTCCACGCCGCCGCGCCGGAAATAGGCCGAGACGCCCGACACGCTGGCGCCCGTCACCTGGCTCGCCGCGCTGGCGGCCGCCACGGTCGGCGGAATACCGTACACGATCAGCAGCGGCGTGGTGAGAAACCCGCCCCCGACGCCGAACATGCCCGACAGAAGCCCCACGCCACCGCCAAGGGCGATGATCACGAGCGCGTTGACCGAAAGGTTCGCGATCGGAAGGTAGAGATCCATGCCGCTGCCGATATGCCGTTCGGGCGCGGGGCGGAAGCATCTGCGATCAGAAATCCGTCCCGATCGACACTGCTGGACCCGACTCAGGCATCGCATCGCCCGCCAGTCGCTCGCGCCACTCGATCGCCAGCCGCAGGTTCGCGCCGCCCACCGGGAGAACGGCGCTGGCGAACGGCCCTACGTCGAATCGCGCCGCGCCGCGCTGCGCCGCTCCCCAGGCACCGACACCGAGCTCCAGCACCGCTGGGCCGATCCGGCTCATCGGGCGCGACACGCGCAATGCGCCATCGGCAAAGGCCTCCGCACCATCGCGTGCGATCACCCCCCCTTGGCCGTAGCCGTCCAGCCTCACCTTTTCTGCGATCCCGACCGGCCCGAAGCCACCTACCAGCCCCAGCGACGGGCCGCCACGCGCCTGTTCGATGCCGATCCGCTGTTCGGCCACCACATGTACCGGCAGGCGCGTCGGCTGCCAGTCCAGCCCGATCGCCGCTTCCCGCTGGCGACTGCCAAGCGCCGTGGAGAGGCGTCCGGCAAGCGACAGCCGAGCCGCCCGTTCGATCAGATATGTCAGCCGCACGCCAGCCTGGCTCCCGCCCAGCTGCGGCACGAACGGTTCTGCCTGGCCGTTGCGGACGATTATCCACCCGCTCCCGCGCAGCCTTGCCCTGGTAGACGGCCCGGCAAGAGGCGCCCCGGCGATCAGAAGAGGCGACATCGTCCGAGGATCCGGCGTATCCTGTCCGGCAGCCGGTGCGGGACTTGCGCCGGACCACGTCGTCTTCGGCAGGATCGCAGGCGTGGCGATCGCCGCGAGCATCGCGCCGGCCGAAAGACGCGCGGCGCCCGCCATCGCCTCCGGTGGCGGCCAGGGCCGCGTCACGCCCTGCGACACGCGTATCGCCTTTGCCGCCATCTGCGGCACCAGCCCGTCCGCGTCACGCCCGCTCGCAATCGCCTCCGTGGCACGAAGCACGCCCATCGCTGGCGACGGGGCCATCGGAATGCTGGCGACGCGGACTTCGTGCGCGGCCGGCCACAGCTGAACGACGCGCAGGCTCACCCACAGGGCAAGCAGGCCCACCAGGAAGCGAAGGGGCCGTCCACTCCCGGTCACAGCAACGTCGCCTCGCCGGGGAAGACATGCGTCGTCTTGTCCCAGCGTGGCGGCGCGCCGGCAAGCAGGCGGGCATACTGGCCGGCCGCCCGGATCGCCGCAAACATCGCGATCAGATTGCCCACCACCGCGCGCGGCAGCGACCAGAGCGCCTCGCGCCAGCCATAGCTGCGCCCCGTGGACGCCGCACGCCACGCCAGTCGCCACGCCAGAAGGGCCGTGTTGATGGACAGGATGATGCGAAGACCCGAATCGATCGATATCGGTGGCTGGCCGGTAATGACATGCAGCATCGCCGCCATGCCCCAGCCGACCGCCGCCAGATACGCGGCGGCCAGCACGATCACCGCCAGCGGCGCGCGACGGTCGCGCATGCGCATCCAGTGATCCGCCAGGTGCGTGGCGCGGGCCCAGCCGATCCGGTCCCAGCCGGCAAGGGCGATGCCGGTCATCCACCGCCCCTTCTGGCGCACCGCGGCCGTCACGGTGGAGGGAAAGAACGCGCGCACCGCCACCAGGTCGCCGCCGTCATCCTCCACCCGCGCGAAGCAGGCGCGATAGCCAAGCGCCCCTGCCCGCAAGCCAAGCTCGTAATCTTCCGTCAGGCTGGTCTGGTCGAACGGCGCGCCATGCGCCTGCGCCAGCGCGTCCAGCACGTCCACGGCGATCGCGCAGCCGACGCCCGACAGCGGCAGCCCCGCGCCCACTGCCGCGCGAAGCACCATCTGGCGCCCGTGCGAGTCGGCGAACTCGTCGGCATAGTGCCCCGATACCAGCCGGGCGTCGGGATCGATCAGCGGCAGCACGGGGATCTGCACCAGCGGGTGGCGCTCGATCAGGGCGTCGAACACGCGCAATTCGGCCGCGTGGACCACGTCCTCCCACATGGTGACGGTTGTATGCGTTCCTTAACGATGTCCCGTGCAAGGAGCCGCTATGCTCGCAAACTCAAAGCCTGCTTACCTTTACGCCCGCTACTCCTCTTCCCACCAGCGAGAGGACAGCATCGACCGGCAGGTTCGGTATGGTCGAGAAATGATCGAGCGCAATGGCTGGCGCTTGGTCGAAGAACTCAGGGACGAAGCCAAATCAGCCTTCAAGGGGGCGAACAGGCTAGCCGGATCATCTCTGTATGAATTCGAACGCCGAGCGCGAGAGGGTGAATTCGCATCGGGTGTGGTGCTCGTATGCGAGAACGTCGATCGGCTTAGCCGTCAGGGGGCGAAGGCATCGGCTCGCCTGATCTGGTCGCTAAACGAATTGGGCGTCGATGTAGCGACCTATCACGATGGGCATGTCTATAAGGCTGGCGAAGATACCGAATTGATGGACCTTTTCTCGGTCATCATCAAAGGTGCGCTTGGCAAGGAAGAAAGCGCGAAAAAGTCAAAGCGGTCGCAGGCGTTCTGGGACAAGACCTTCGAGGCAATCAAAGCCGGCGACCGCACCCCTTACAGCAGCCAAGTGCCAGCGTGGATTGACAGAGTTGATGGCGAGCACATCCTGAACCCGCACCGCGCTACGATCGTCCGTCAAATGTATCGGTGGTATTGCGATGGGCTGGGGAGCCTACAAATCCTCAACCGCCTGAACGCGATGGGCGAACTCTCGTGGTCGAGCGAGAAGCGATACAAGGGCCTGAAGCAGTGGACGCCTCGCTATATTCACAAGGTGCTGACGACACGGCAAGCGATTGGGGAATACGTCACGGTAAAGGGCGAAACCCTCGCGACCGACTTCTATCCCGCGGTCGTTGACGTGGCCACGTTCAATAAGGCTCAAGCCATTCGGGCGAGCCGCCAGCGATCAGGTGGCGATGCGACACGACGCTCGCAAAACCTGTTGGCGATGATCGCTAAGTGCGGTGAGTGCGGGAAGTCAGCCACCGTCCAGAGCAACATGACTAAAAGGTTTGGCCGCCGCTACTGGATGCGCTGCAACGAGGCCCGCTACACACATATAGCCTGCCAGAACTACACCACACTAAACTACAATATTGTTGAGGAAACTATTCTCAACCAAGTCCTACCACTGATCGCCGAAATTCGGGAGCATGACAACAACTCGGATGGCTTCAATGTTGAAGTCGCCGAAGTCGAACGTGCTATCCGGTTCCGCCGAGAGCAAATCGACAACCTAGTAGCGGCGATATCCGGTGGCGACGCGCCCAAGGCCCTCGTCGGGAGGATCACCGCGCTTGAAAACGAGGTGGCCGAATACGAAGCTCAACTGATCGAGCTAAAAACAGCCCGCAAGGCAAATGCGTTCAAGCCCATCAAGTCGATCGAGGCATCGGTCGTTGAGGACTTGCGAGACTCCATCAACAGCGACGATCCCGAGGTCAGGTTCGAGGCACGGACTTCGGTGAATGCGGCGCTCACCCGTCTAATCAAGCGCGTGGACGTGAACCCCAACGACACCTTCACCGTCCGCCCCGACGAGGTGAGTTGGTGGACCTTCGACAAAGAAGGGAAGATGCTTGAAGGGGAATACGTCCCCTAAGAGCGTCAGCAAGGGCAGACACAGGAAGGATGCTACGCGAGTAGCATCCCTCATATCTCGCCCCCCTGTGAACCCTTACAGGGCAGTCTAGCAGCGCGGCAACTTGATGCCCTGGTCCTCGGATACGTTCCCAATAGTGACCGCTTGAGCACGACGTTTTGATGCAGGTCTTGCTACATTAAAGCGATAATCAGGTGCAGTCTTCGGTTGCCCTTTTGGCGGGATGGCTTTGTATGTCCTGAGGCACAAAAGAAGGAACGTGCCGATGACACAGAGATCGACTGACGAAAGCAAAGACTGGCGTAGCCTCGTTCGTCCCGAAACTCTCAACCAGCTAATCGCGAACCATCGTGAGCAACTACCTCACCGTGGCAAGCGCAGCGAGCGCAACTTCATGCCGGCGTGTCGCTTATTCAATCCGACAGGCCCGGGAACGTGGCTGGTCACGGAATGCGACGAGAACGGCTTGGCGTTCGGGCTATGTGATGTTGGCTACCCTGAACTCGGCTATATCTCGATGCAGGAGTTGGCCGAGTTCAACGGCCTAGGTGGTCTAGGGATCGAGGAAGACTTGCACTGGCGGCCGACCAAGACGCTCAACCAGTATGCCGAAGAGGCGCGGCGTACAGGATATATCGCACGCTAAATAGGTTTGCGGCGGTCTTTTTCGTAGTTTTTACCGCCGGCCTCCTTGCTAGAACGGAGCCGTTGGGGATTGCCTCTCCCAACGGCTCTTTCCATGTCAGCTTACGCCTTTGGCCTTCTTGCCGCGAGCAGCATTCGCTGCGCTGACCCACTTCGTGCCCTTGCTGTTCGGAACGTAGCCCTCGCCCGGAGCCGGTCCATACTTCCCTACGAACTTCGCCATCCACTCAGCGTTGTCGGGCTGTGCCTTGTTACCCAAGCCGGTGGATGGCCCGCGATTGCCCCTCGACGACCCGCTAGAGGCCTTATCACCTTCGAGCGCAGCTTTGATTTCCTTATCAAGCGCGCCGGCCTGTACGTCCTTCTTCAATACAGTCAGCGCGTCCGCGAACCGCTCGCTGGGGATGAAATTAGTGGCCTTCCCACCAATCAGCACAGGCTTCCCGTCAAGCTTTGGGGAGAAGCTGGTTGCGCCATTGTTGCCGGTCTTCCAGGATCGCACAGGTGGCGTCTTGCCGCTGCTATGCTGCTCAAGCGCCTTGTCGATCACCTTGGCCATCTTCGCGCGGCCCTTCTTCGGGTCATAGACCGGCGCATTGAAGTTGGTGCCTAGGGCATCATCAACGAATTCCAGAAAGCCGACCATGCCATCCTCCACAAGTGTGGGGACAACTGTAGGCACACAGGCTCTTCGGTGTGTCAAGCAGACACAAAAAGGGCGGCTCTAAGACCGCCCTGTGGGTTGGAGTGCGGGACGAGGTTACTCGCCCTTTTTGTCCGCCCGCGTCTTACGCAGCTTCTCTGCACGAAAAGCCTTCTTCTCCGATAGCGCCTGCAACTGGACATCATACTCGCCCGCCTTGATGCGGTCCGCATAGTAGTCGAGTGCATCGGTGAAGTTCGCCGCCGGCACAGTCATTTCCTTGACCGCAACCTCGGTGTCCTCGACCTTCGTGCGTTCCAGAACGAGCGCCGTGTTGGACACTCGGATCGTGAACTGGATGCGATCACCGTCGATGGGCTTGAAGTTCTTCTTGCCCTCTGCGCCATCACCGGCCGCGAACTGCTCCTTCATCTTGTTGATGTTGGCGAGAGCAACGTCCTTTGAAGTGCGTGCTCCGCTGGTCTTCTCGGCAGCAAGCGCGGGAACGAGCATTGCGGGGTTGAACTTGGCCATAGTGTAGTCCTTCAATCATCGCAGTGCTTAGTTGCCCTGCCACAATCGTATTGCTTCTCTACAGCCAGAAATCAGCCACTTTTTGGCGTTGACAGGAAGGAAAGGAGGGAGACCAACTCAGGGTTGGTCCGACGAACGACCTCCGGAGAACAATCTTGATAACTATTGGATGCCCAAGAGAACTCCGCGCTTCTACACCACACCCAAGCCGACAGCACACAGGGTAAGCCTGTCGGGTGGTTACGATAGTCAGTGGCGCAAGCTCAGAGACAGAAGGATAGATGCAGAACCACTTTGCAGGCATTGCACGGTGAAGGGGTTGGTAACACCTGCGGTAGAAGTCGATCACATCAAGCCGAAAGCGTTGGGCGGCCAGGACGAGTGGGAGAACACTCAATCACTCTGCAAGCCATGTCACGTCGAAAAAACCCGTAATGACGTTCAGCGCATACGCCGGGGCTATTGATTGCCGCTCTCGCTACTTCGTGCAGAGTTGCATGCGGTACCGGCCAAAGTGGCGACCCCCGGTGTTGAAGGATCGCGCGATCGGTCGAGGGCGTAGCACAATTCGCGGCAGCTTGCGACCATCCTGGAAAGAGGCAGCAGCCTCAATCCAGGCGGCTCACGTAACACGACCACACCGTCCAACGAGCTAAACACGGAGTGATCATCGAGAAGAACGCATCTACGTGTAGTCGACCTACCGATACTACACGAGGTCCACGACTTGCAAAAATCCGCTCACACTCGTGATGGGAGAAGAATGAAGCGGCATCTCGCTTTCTGCCTGAACGAACGCTCCAGCTAGGTCCTTATGCCCGCTGTGGTAACTACCCTTGAACGCGAGCAATGCATCGGCAACCTTTATCGTGGACCCGTCCTCGAAAACGGCATCCGTGATCGCGTATATTGTATTCTGTTTCGCGACGATTGGATCGCCTGTCTGGAAGGCAGAGAGAGCTAAAGCGTGCAGACCGACGTCTGAAAGTCCCCGCAGCTCGCCAGGATCGGAAACACCATCAGCGTCGAGATCCTGCCAAACTGAAAAGTTTGCAAACTCCGAGTCACCAACATCGAAAGATCCATTATTGTTGGTGTCAAAGACGCGCAAACCTTCGAGATCCGATACAAACGTCTCCTCATCTCCCCTCGTGCCGAAAGAGACTTCGTTGGCCGCGGTGATCTTGCCATCGCCATTGCGGTCAAAGACCAACAGGCCATCGTCCGATGAAACCCAGCCGGTCTTGTCTCTTTTCCCGTCGGCATCCCAATCAAACTTCGCCTTTGATTGCTTTAGGCTGATCAGCTCGAACCCGTCACCATCAAGATCGAGAACAATCG
>NZ_LSKH01000283.1:0-9608 GCF_001557395.1 Sphingomonas sp. CCH5-D11
CCGCCACACCGGCGAAGGCCGCGGTCAGCTCCAGCAGGGATACTTCCGACGTGCCGAGACCGATCGTGGCCTCGTTCGCGATGGGCGTCGAGATGCCGAGATCGCGCGCGGCGCGAATGACGTTGCGCACGCCGACCTCCTGCGTCAGCCGTGCGGCGACCACGTTGGAGGATCGCTGGAACGCGCGGCGAAGGGTGATTTCACCCAGATAGCGATTGTCGTCGTTCTTCGGCTTCCACCCGGCGATCTCAACGGGAGAATCGTCGACCATCGTGTCGGGCGACATGCCGGCGCGCAGCGCGGCGAGATAGACGAAGAGCTTGAACGTCGATCCCGGCTGGCGGCGCGCCTGCGTGGCGCGATTGAAGGCGCTTTTCTTGTAATCGCGCCCGCCGACCATCGCCACGACCTTGCCGTCGCGCGTCATGGCGACCAGCGCGGCCTGCGCCTGACGCAGGCCGGCCTGGCGGATGACCCGCTCCGCCGAGCGCTGAAGCCCGCGATCCAGCGTGGTGCGAACGGTGGCCTCCGTCTTCACTTCGCCGGCCTGATCGCGCGCTTCGGGCAGGATCCAGTCCGCGAAATAGGTGCCGGTGGGCAATTGCTGCGGCCGGCTGGCGAGCACGCGCTGCGGCTGCACGTCCTCCGCCTGCGCCTTGGTCAGGAAGCCGGCATCGACCATCGCGCCGACCACCACGGCCTGGCGTTCGCGCGCGCCCTTCAGATTGCTGGTCGGCGCGAGGCGCGAGGGCGCCTTGACCAGGCCGGCGAGCATGGCCGCCTGACCGATGTTCATCTTTTCCGGCGAACGACCGAAATAATGTTTCGAGGCGGCGCGCAGGCCATAGACGTTGTCGCCGAAATAGACGTTCGACAGGTACCGCGAGAGGATCTCGTCCTTGCTGAGCCAGGCCTCCAGCCAGAAGGCGATCATGACTTCGCGGATCTTGCGCGCGGCGGTGCGATCCGAATCGAGAAAGGCATTCTTGGCGAGCTGCTGCGTGATCGTGCTGCCGCCCTGGCGCACGCCGCCGGAGCCGAGATTCGCCCAGGCGGCGCGGGCGATGCCGCGCGGGTCGATGCCCCAGTGCGAGTAGAACCGCCGGTCCTCGATGGCGAGAAACGCTTCCCGCACATGGGCGGGCATCTTTGCCGCATCCACCGGCTCGGCAATGATCGCGCCGCGCCGGGCGATCGGCGTACCGTCCGCCGCGGTCAGCGTGATCGAGGGCGGCGTCGGCGGCTTGAGCGATTGCGAGAGCGGCGCGGTGATCGCGAGCCAGGCGATCGCCAGCACCAGCAGGACAAGGACGGCGCCCAGCCCGCGCATGATCCAGCGCATGGAGATGCGCGGCAGTCGGCGCGCCGGGGCAAGGCCGGAATCAGGGTCGGGCGGCGGCGGCGCTTCATCCTGCCAGGCATCGAAGCCGGGCATGGCCGGGCGCGGCTCTCCCGGCGAATGGTGATAGCGGATACGGCCGCTGTCAAAGGGATCGGGGCGCATATCATCGTTCCGGCGGTCAGCCATCGCGTGTTACTTTACTAAGACAGTTGCCGCAAGGATGCGCATCGTGCGAGGGAATAGGACCATGAGCGGCGAAGCGGAAGCACTTCAATCAGATCAGCGGCCTCTGGTGGTGGGGATCGGCGGCACCATCGGCGCGGTCTCCTCGACCGAACGCGCGCTGCGAATCGCGCTTGATGCGGCGGAGGAGCAGGGTTTTCGCACCCGGCTGTTCGGCGGCGAGGACATGGCGAAGCTGCCGCTCTACAACCCCAAGGCGATCGAGCGCACAGCGGAGGAGCGAGACTTTGTCGAAGCGGTGCGCGGTGCCTCGGCGCTGATCATCGCGTCGCCCGGCTATCACGGCAGCATTTCCGGCGTGGTGAAGAATGCGCTGGACCTGCTGGAGGAAACGGCGCGCGATCCCGAGCGGACCTATCTGGCGGACATGCCGGTCGGCCTGATCGCCACGGCCTATGGCTGGCAGGCGACAGGCTCCACCATCGCCGCGCTGCGCTCCATCGTGCACGCGCTGCGCGGCTGGCCGACGCCGTTCGCGGCCGCGATCAACAGCGCCGTCACGAAATTCGATGACGAGGGCGGCGCGAGCGATCCTGCCGTGGTGGAGCAATTGCGGCTGATCGGGAAGCAGGTGGCGCGGTTTGCGCCGCTGGCCGGGGTGGAGTGAGACTGGGCCGGTAAGGGACCCTCACGCCGTTCGTGCTGAGCCTGTCGAAGCACGTTTCAAGCAGCGCGGCGCCTGACGCACGTCCTTCGACAGGCTGAGGACGAACGGTTGGGGTAATAACAGGCTTGCCATCGCTGCCTACGTAACTTCTGTTATCTTGGCGTTGACAGCGGCCCTGCCGCCGGTCCACCTCCCCTTTCAGACCGGTAAACCGGCGCAGCAGAGCGGAGAGCGGGCATGGTGCTGACCAAGGGCGACGAATATCCGATCCACCAGACGGCCGAGCCGGTCGCCTATGCGGGCACCGACCGCAATTTCTACGATCGCTTCTTCTTCAACGGCTATGCGCCCGGTGCGGACGAGGACGGCTTCTTTGCCGCGGCGATGGGCATCTATCCGCATATCAACATCATAGATGCGAGCTTCTGCTGGCTGAAGGACGGCAAGCAGGTCAACATCCACGCCAGCCGCGACCTTGGCATGGAGCGGATGGACACGCAGGTGGGCGGCATCGCGGTGGAGGTGCTGGAGCCGCTGAAATCGGTGAAGCTCACGGTTGATGCGCCCGAACACGGCATCCGCGCGGAGCTGACCTATACCGGCCGCGCCTTTCCGCTGGAGGAGCCGCGCTTCACCCGCCGCAACGGGCCGCGCTTGCTGATGGACGTGACGCGCATGACGCAGAACGGCAGCTATCAGGGCTGGATCGAGGTGGATGGCGTGCGCACCGAGGTGAAGGACTGGCTGGGCACGCGCGACCGATCCTGGGGCGTGCGCCCGATCGGCGCGCCGGATGCGCAGCCGGCAAGCCCGCCGATCATGCCGCAATTCTTCTGGCTGTGGAGCCCGACGGCGATGGAGGACGGCGACTTCTACTTCCACACCAACGATGACGAGCATGGCCGCTTCTGGAACCGGCGGGCGGCGTGGAAGCCGCTGGGTGGCGGGATCGCGGACGAGACCCATTTCGAGTCCGATTACGAGATCCAGTGGAAACAGGGATCGCGCCACGCGCAGGGCGCAACCGTGACGCTGAAGGACGAGGCCGGCGCCGAGACGAAGGTCGAATTCGACCTTGGCCAGACGTTCATGATGCTTGGGCTTGGCTATACCCATCCGAAATGGGGCCACGGCCGGCACCAGGGCGAGGGCGTGGTGGTGGAGCGCGAGGATTTCGTGCCCGCCGAACTCGACGTGATGCAGCCGCATCATCTCCACATCCAGGCCGTCGCCGGCGTCACCATGACCGGCCCCGATGGCAAGGTGCGCCGCGGCAAGGGCGTGCTGGAGCAGCTGGTGATCGGGCCGCATGCGCCATCGGGCTTCAAGGGGATGCTGGACGCGGCATGAGCGGGGCAGCGGCGCTGACCGGCGCGGAGATCGAGGCCTATCTCGGCCGGCTGTGGCAGCGGGCGGTGCGCGTGGAGTCACTGGCGCGGATCCCGGGCGGGGCGAGCCGCGAAACCTATCGCTTCGACGCGCATGACGGCGAGCGGCTGCACCGGCTGATCCTCCGTCGCGAGCCGGCCAAGGGCCTGATCGACACGGAAAGCGAAACCGAGTTTCGCGCCTATCAGAGCGCGGCCGGCGTGGTGCCGGTGCCGCGCGCCGTGGCGCTGGAGCGGGAAGGCGCGGAGCTTGGCCGGCCGTTCTTCATCATGGAGCGGATCGAGGGCGGCGAGGTCGCCGGCAGCTTCGCACGCGATCCGTTCGGCGCGCATTGCCGCACCTTGGGGGAGGAGTTCTTCGGCGCGCTCGGCCGGCTTGCCGCGCATGATGCGGAAGGATCGCCGCTGGCGCAGCATGTGGCGGCGCCCCGGGCGGACGAATGCTGGCGCATCGCGCTCGATTACTGGGAAGGTGTGATCGAGGAGGATGCGCTGTCGCCGCAGCCGATCGCGCGCGCGGCGATCCGCTGGCTGCGCGCCAATCCGCCGCCACCGGCACAGCGCGTGGGTATCGTCCATGGCGATTACCGATCGGGCAATGTGATGCACGACAGCGCGGGCAAGATGCTGGCGATGTTCGACTGGGAAATGGCGCATCTGGGCGATCCGCTGGAGGATCTCGGCTGGGCGCTGGATCCGATCTGGGATCATTTCTCGCCGGGCATGTCCTGCGGCATGCTGCCCCGCGACGAGGCAATCGCCGCGTGGGAGCGCGCGAGCGGGCTGACGGTCGATCCCACGGCGATGCGCTGGTGGTCGCTGTTCGCATCGGTGAAGGGGATCGCGATCTGGATTTCCGCCTTTCGCGAATTCGTCGACGGCGGGCGGCAGGATCCGGTGCTGGCGGTGTCCGGCTGGTATACGGCGCGGCGGCAGGACGCGATCATCGCCGCGCAACTGGGCGGACGGCATTATGATCCGGTGCCGGTGATGCCGTCGAGCGATCTTGCCCAAGTGCTGATCGGCGCTGGGATCGCCGCGGCGGGCGCGGGCGAGAAGATGGGCGCGGTGGATGCCTTTGCCGGATCGACGCTGACGGTGGCCGCGCTGCTCTCGCTGCTCGGCGCGCAGGAGGCGGAAAAGGCGGCGGCATGGCGGCTGGCGGACATCCGCGACATGCGCCGGCTGCTGGGCGAGGACGCGCCGGTCACGCATGAAGGCGAGATGCTGGATGCGCTGGACGGGATCTGGGGCACGCTGGCCATCGCGCTGATCGCACAGCATGACGAAGTGGCCGAAACCGGCGGCGACGAGGCGGCGTTCTTCGACTTCTATCGCGAAAGCGCAGCGCGGCGGGAGTTGGCCTGGCCATTATGACGGACCTGCCGCTTTCGGGCGTTCGCGTGATCGACGCCGTGCCGGGCGTGCTCGGCGCGGTAGGGCGGCTGCTGGGCGAGCTTGGCGCGGACGTGATCCGGATCGAGCCGAGCGGCGGCGGAGCGGATCGCACGGCCGGCGCAACCGTATCCGGCGTCAGCCTGTCGTTCGTTGCCGCCAATCTCGGCAAGAGGGCAACCACGATCGATCTGCCAGATGATCACGACCGCCTGCTGGCACTGGCGCGTGAGGCGGACATCCTGCTTGAAGCCGGCCTCGAGGGGCTTGATGATGCGGCGCTGCGTGCGGCGGCGCCCATGCTGATCCAAGTGTCGGTCAGCGATCTTGGCACCAGAGGGCCCTGGCGCGACTGGCAGGCGAGTGATGCGGTGCTGCAGGCGCTGACCGGCGGATTGTCACGATCCGGTCTGCCGGGAAGGCCACCCCTGCTGCCGCCTGGACAGCTGGCGCTGGAAACGGCGGGGCCGCAGATCGCCGTCGCGGCGCTGGCTGCCTTCATCCGCCGGGTGCGGACGGGCGAGGGCGAGCGGGTGGACGTATCGCTGCTGGAGGCGGGGATGCAGGCGCTTGATCCTGGTTTCGGCCTGTCGGGCAGCGCGCAATCCGGCGTGCCATTGTGGAAGATGCCGCGCAGCCGGACGGACGAGCGGCACCGCTATCCCATCCTGCCCTGCGCCGACGGCTTTGTTCGCCTGTGCATCCTGGCGCCGCGGCAGTGGCGCGCGATGCACCAGTGGATGGGGGAGCCGGAAGCCTTCGCCGGGCCGGAATGGGACCGGCTGATGACGCGCATGACCTCGCCCGACCTGCTGCCGGCGATCACGCGCTTCTTCGCCGACAAGGAGCGTAGCGCGATCGAGGAGGAAGCTGCGCGGCGCGGCATACCGGCGGCCGCCGTGCTCGACGCCGGTGAAGCGGTCCGCACGGCGCAGATGACCGCGCGCCGCGCCTTCGTGCCGGTGGAGATAGCGCCCGGCCGCAGCCTGCCCTTTCCGGACGGCACGATCGAGATCGACGGCGCCCGGGCCGGGCTGCGCGGGCCAGCGCCGGCTGCCGGTGGCGATGCGCGCTTCGCTGGGGAGCGGCCGTCATTCGATACGCCGCCTGCTGCCGATTACCCGCTCGCCGGCATTCGCGTGCTCGACATGGGCGTGATCGTGGTGGGCGGCGAAACCGGCCGCCTGTTCGCGGATCTCGGCGCGGACGTGGTGAAGGTGGAGAATGGCGCCTTTCCGGACGGGCAGCGCCAGTCGCTGGACGACGCGCCGGTCAGCCTGACCTTTGCGGCGGGGCACCGCAACAAGCGCGGCCTGTCGATCGATCTGCGCGCCGATCGGGGCAAGCAGCTGTTCCTTGATCTGGTGCGGCAGGCGGACGTGCTGCTCTCGAACTTTAAGCCGGGGACGCTGGCGAGCCTGGGCTTTGACGAGGACGCGCTCAGCGCCGTCAATCCGCGGCTGATCACGGTGGACAGCTCGGCTTTCGGGCCGACCGGGCCTTGGTCCCGCAGGCTGGGCTATGGCCCGCTGGTGCGCGCTTCCGCCGGGCTGTCGCGGCAATGGGTCTATCCCGACGATCCCGACGCATTCTGCGATACAGTGACGGTGTACCCCGACCATGTCGCCGCGCGGATCGGCACGCTGGCCGCGCTGTCGCTGCTGATCCGCCGGATGCGAACGGGCAAGGGCGGCACCGCCAGCGTGAGCCAGGCGGAAGTGATGCTGGGGCATATGGCGGCCGACATCGCGCGCCGCGCGGCGGAAGGTGCCGGCGTGCCGGTGGAGAAGGGCGAGCCGGTCGAAAACTGGCTGCTGCCGTGCGCGGGTGAGGACGAATGGTGCGTCCTTACGCTGCGCGGCGCGGCGGACCGGGCGGCGCTCGCCACCCTCACCGGCGGTGCGGATCGCGCGGCGGCGGAAGGCTGGGCACGGACGATGGCGCCGGACGCTGCGGCTGTCGCGCTGCAAGGTGCCGGCGTGCCCGCCGGCATGATGGTGCGAGTGGTGGAGCTGCCCGACTCGCCCGGCTATCGCGCGCTCGGTACCTTTCGCGAGGCATCGCACCCGTTGGTGCCCACCGCTTTTCAGGTGGAAGGGCCGATCGCCCATTTCCAGCACGTGCCCGAGCCCGAACAGCGACCGGCACCGCGCATCGGCGAGGATAGCGCGGAGATCCTTCGCGACTGGCTGGGGCTGAGCGACGATGCGATCGCGCCGCTGCTCACCGACAAGATCATCGAACAGGCTGCCTAGAAAGGACTCTCATGGCCGAATTGGGAAATGAAGCCGTCACCGTCGAGACGCGCGGGAACGTGATGCTGATCACGATCAACCGCCCGGAAGCACGCAACGCGGTCAATCGCTTCGTGCATGAAGGCGTGGGCGACGCGCTGGAAGCGGCGGACAAGGACCCGGAGATCCGCGTCGTCATCGTGACGGGCGCGGGCGACAAGTCGTTCTGCGCGGGCGCGGATCTGGTGGCGCTGTCGCGCGGCGAAAGCCTGGCGCCGGAGGACAAGACCAAGGCGGCCTGGGGCTTTGCCGGAATCGTGAGCCATGCGATCTCCAAGCCGGTGATCGCGGCGGTGAACGGCATGGCGCTGGGCGGCGGGCTGGAGATCACGCTAGCGGCCGATCTGGCCGTGGCGGTGGAAGAGGCGAAGTTCGGCCTGCCCGAGCCGAAGCGCGGGCTTTTTGCCGCGGCCGGCGGCGTGTTCCGCCTGCCCGAGCAATTGCCGAAGAAGATCGCGATGGAGATGATCCTGACCGGCGATCCGATCGACGCGCAGCGCGCGCTGGAGCTGGGGCTGATCAACGCGGTCGCGCCGCGTGACGCACTACTGGATACCGCCTTCGCGCTGGCGGAGCGGATCGCGGTGAACGCGCCGCTGTCGGTGCAGGCGTCGAAGCGGATGGCGCAGGGGATTTCGGGCGGCAAGGTCGCGCGCGAAGAGGCGGCCTGGGCGCAGAACCGCGACGAGACCAAGATCGTCTTCACCAGCGAGGATTCGCGCGAGGGGCCCAAGGCCTTCGCCGAGAAGCGCGCGCCGGTGTGGAAGGCGAAGTAATGGCGTTCGATCCGGAGAAGGTCGCGGTCATCGTCGGCGTCGGGCAGGTCAACGACCGCCCGGCGGACCCGATGGCGGGCAAGGATTCGCTCGGGCTGATGATCGCCGCGCTGGAAGAGGCCGACAAGGATGCGGGCGGCGGCTGGCTGGCCGATGTCGATTCGGTCGCGGTCGTGGCGCAGATCAGCTTCCGGCAGGACAATCCGCTGGCGCAGAAGGTGGCGGACGGGATCGGTTCGAAGGCGGCAATCGTCTATGAATCGGTCGGGCCGAACGGCGACAGCCCGATCCTGCTGCTGAACGAGGCGGCGAACCGCATCGCGCGCGGCGAGATCAAGGTGGCGGCGGTGACCGGCGGTGAGGCGCTGCGCACCGCGAGCCAGCGCGCGGCACTCGCGGCGAAGACCAGCGTGGCGGACCAGAACCCGCTGCGCAACCTCAGCAAGGGGCGGGCGCCGGGCTATCGCCAGATCTACGGGCTGACGACGCCGGTGGATGTTTACCCGCTGTACGAGAATGCCGGGCGGGCGTCTTACGGGCAGTCGCTGGCCGAGGGACAGCGCGAGTCGGGCGAGATCTGGTCGCGGTTCAGCGAGGTGGCGGCGAAGACGCCGGCGGCGTGGATCCATGCGCCGAAGACGCCCGCGGAAGTGACCGAAGCGACCGCGGACAACCGGCCGATCGCTTTTCCCTATACCAAGCTGATGGTGGCGAATTCGAGCGTCAACCAGGGCGCGGGGTTCATCGTCACCAGCCTCGCCGAGGCGCGGCGGCGCGGGGTGCCCGAGGAGCGGATCGTCTATGTCGGGCGCGGTGCGGCGGCGCATGAGGCGGACGATTTCATGGCGCGGGACCGCTACGACAAGTCGCCGAGCATGGAGGTGTGCCTGAAGCGCACGCTGGAGTTCAATGAGGTAAGCGCGGACGATCTCGACCTGGTCGAGCTCTATTCGTGCTTCCCCTGCGTGCCGAAGATGGCGCGGCGGGTGATCGGCTGGCCGGTCGAGAAGCCGGCGACGGTGTTCGGCGGGCTGACCTTCGGGGGCGGGCCGATCGGCAATTACATGGCGCATGCCGTGGCCGAGATGGTCGATTCGCTGCGCGCGGGTGAGGGGCGGAAGGGGCTGCTGTTCGCGAACGGCGGGTTTGCGACGCATAACCATGCGATCGTTCTCGGGATGGAGCCGCTGCCGGGCGCGGGTGAGGCGTGGGAATTCGATCTGCAGGCCGAGGCGGATTCCGCGCGGGGGCCGGTGCCGGAGTTGGTGAAGGATTATACCGGGCCGGCTCAGGTGGAGACGTACACGGTGTTCTATAACCGTGATGGCTCGGCGAAGGCCGGCGTCGTCGTGGCGAAGACGCCGACGGGGACGCGGACCTTGGTGAAGGTGCCGGCGGAGGATGCGGCGACGATTGCTTTCCTGAGCGATGGGAGCGCGGAGCCGGTGGGGACATCCGGTGAGGTGGTGTCCGAGGGTGACATGATGGTGTGGAAACGGGCGTGACGGCAAAGCCCTCTCCCCTTCAGGGGAGAGGGTGGCCGAGCAAAGCGAGGTCGGGAGA
>NZ_LSKH01000284.1:0-4969 GCF_001557395.1 Sphingomonas sp. CCH5-D11
GCGGAGACGACAATGCACTAACTATCAACCCGGACCACCCGGTGGGGGCTGCTCAAGGCTCTGCCGCGGATAGGTCGAGTTACTGTTCATTCTATAGAAGGCACCGTAACTATCCGTATAGGTGTATGGGTCGGTGTAACCGCATGTCTGACCTGTCGATCGGCCATACTTGCAAATATACTGCCCTTGCGCGACACCTTGCGCTCCAGTGACGGTAACGACCCCAGCACCGTTATAGAACTTCGGAACAACCAGATAGTTGTTTCCGCCGGAGAATGTGTGCCACTGGCTATCCACGCCGTTTGACACCCATTCTTGGCGAAATGCGAGTGAAACCCCGGTGGTTTCATCCCTGCCATTATTCTCGCAGTGGCCTGCGGTCGTCACGCCATAGAGCGAGCCGTTGGTTTGTTTGACGTTAAAGCCTCGCGTACATTCATTGATGTCGCCGTTAGAGAACGTGCCGCGATAGTTCTGGCCGCCCGGAACCTCCGTTGCCGTGAGAGCAATGCCGTCGAATTGCTCTATCTGCGTTCCAGGCGCCGCACGAAATCGTCCGCCAACAATCGCCGCGAGGGCGGAAGTGGGATCTTTCACCAATAATTTGATTTGCCCCGTTCGCGCATTGGTGGCGATCGTAGCGTTTGAGCCGAGCGATGAGAGATATCCCCGCGCCTGCGCCCCTATCTCAGACTCTCATACTGGTGCAGTGCGAACATCGAGAACGCTGGCGAGTTCACCTTTGCCGGCGAACTGACGTGCGGCGTTACCGATCGCTTCGAGGTCCGCAGCTACACCATAGATAGCAACACGGAAGTCGGATCCCGTAGTCGCTTCGGCCCCAGCGAAGCCTTTGGGAAAACGTGCCGAGAGCGCGGGCGCCAGACGCCCCAACTCTCCCATGATCCGCAAACGTCGCGACGCCTCTGCAACAGTAAGGCCCTCCGTCTTCGAGAGCTGTTTGGCAGTCGCATCGTCAGGATCGTTGAACGGTTCGTCAAACGTTGCAAGTCGAATGGTTTTCGTGTTCGATACGGCATGCGCTGCCGAAATCGCGACCGAGGCGAGGACGCAGGCTGCGCCAAGCCGAAAAGCACGCTTCTTCATCACCCTTCTCCTTCAACATAGCTACTGGTTACGTACGGACCTCCACATGCTTGGAGCTGCTGATATGCCTCTGGATCGCCTTGCAGGAACTCGATCGACCCATCACCGCCGCGGATCGTAACCTGCATTCCACTTTTGAAGAGGCGGCCATCGGGTGCCTTCACTGCCTTCGCGGTGCTGTCCCACACATGACCATGAGGCCAGATCAGCGTCCGCTTTGATCCAGAAACCATAAGGTAGGTACAGTTGCCGCGGTACGACAGCCGGCCATTTAAATGTTCCGGGATCACGATATCGGTAGGTGGAGATGCCGCTACGTACGGCGCTACAGCTGAGCATGCAGAAAGTTGAATGCAGCCGGTAAATACAAACAATCCCTTGAGAGCCACGGATCGTATGATAAAGCGAAACGGCATCTCTTATCGCTCCACCTGAGCGATATCACGCGAGACGACTCTGCTAAACGATACCCTCACCGGGTCGTTTGAAATAATGCTGTATGTTGGACTTTTGTCTGGCGTCAAGCCGCTTGCGCGCAAAGCTTTGTTGACTGGTTCGCCAGCGATCCGATTTAACACTTGCGGCAAGTTTGAGCTGCTAAGGCCCGAAAGCTCACCCTTGATTTCGCATCCGGCTGATCGACAATCTACGGAAATTTGCGTGGGAGCGCCAGCCGAGGCAAATACTTCTCTGATCTTGCCTTCGGTACCCGGTGCCCATGCGAGATCGCGGCTTTGGCTGTGAAGGGAACGCCGGACCCGTTCCGGATCGCCTGAAATATCGAATGCGCTACTCTTCTCCTCTGTGGTATCGGCCACGCGTGAGGAGATAGCGCTGGGGGTCAGGGAAGGCAATGCAGAGGAGCCGGTGACCACCTGGACCTCGCCGCGCTTATCGCTATAGGATCCAGATTGACGAAGAACCAGGGAACTGACAACGCCAAGCGCCGCCAAGGCAATAGCCAAAACGCCTAGTAGCCGAGGTGACTTGCGCCTTTCCATCACCGCAGGCTCCGATTAGCTTTGATATTAATTCCAGGCTTTAACATGCGATGTGTACAGCACGTTTGCTTCAAATTGATGTCACAGCAGTTGAAGATCGCTGAAAAAGGCCTTGGTGGAGGTTGACCCGATTTGGTTTACACCAAGCTCGCCGAGCTCCGAAAGCTGCTGCATGGTGGCCTCGACCCGGTGCGGACCCGTGAACTCACCGACGAGATGAGGGCGGCAGGGTTGCCGCTGTGATGGCGCCAAACCGGCATCCTGCGTCAGCGTATCAGCATTGTGCGTCCGTCTCACCGATCGTGCGCTGCGTCTCACGCAATGTGCGTCGAGCAACGCCATCCGTCTCAACTAATCTGCGCCGAAAACTCCCCTCTATTGCGCGTTTGGTCGAGCATCATTGCAGGCCGCTATAGATAGCGTTCTGCCAGCGTGCCTCCGAGGGAAAGGGCGTCATCCCATAGCCGGCTGGCATTGCCGGAAGAGACGGCAGGAGTATCGGTATAGCTGAAATGGTCGCGAATGGGCACGCGTCGGAGTTCACGCAGAACGTCTTCCCGGTCGCATCCGGCGAAGCAGGTCACTAGAATTCCGCGATTGCCCTGGCGGATCGACAGGCTTGGGGTGCTGTCGGAATGCGCCGGGCAAAGGCACATGGCGGTTCTGCCGTGCCATGTGCCGCCAAGTGCGCCAACAAGATCGATGAGTTGCTGCGAAGGTCGTTCGGCTGTGAGGGCCATGATCGGCTCCTTTCACAACCTCGGCCCCCCTCCCCTTCTCCACGAACACCGTTTTAGAGGTTATCGGAGAAGCAAGACGGAACAGATCGCGCGATGGGTCGTGCGAGACGCGACTCTTTTCATGTCTCGAAAGCAGTTGTTGGAGCGAATAGTCCCGGCTCGAGCCGAATCGCCGTGGACTGAGAGGTTCCATCTCTGACGCTGTGCCCGCCAATCATCTTTGAGATGATTCGCGTTGCTGTGAATGCCCGTTGTCTGAGCTTCAAAGTCGGACAAGACTTGAGGATAAGTCCTCAAGCGGCGCGTGCTGGCGAGTGACTCATCTTGATTTTCGTCCGGGTTTATAGGCGAAATGATACACACGCGGATGGTCCGGGACTCGGGGGCAATAAGAGGGCTTGTCCCTGCGCACGCCGGGTCAGGTCACCCTATTTGACTAACCACCCTGCATTTGGCATATCTGTCCGGGATTAGGGGCCATTATGCGGTGCTTTTCACGAACCGTGGCCGGTTTGGGTTCAAAAAGGGGACATGCCCATGCTGTCGGGTCAGATTCTCGATGCGATGATTACCTCGTGCGAGAATGCCAAGACCGTGCTGCGACAGGCGGCCATTGATCCATCCGATCGCAAAACGCTGAACATTTCAATGGGGGCGACAGTCGCCGCTGAATTGCTCGGCCGAACGCCGGAAGCGCTTTCCAAGGCTGAGGCGCGCGGACGCTTGCCCGCCCCCAAGACGGCCACCAACGGACGCCGATTCTACACGGTCGAAGATTTGATCGCCATTCGCGAGAAGCTCGGCATCAAGATGGGTAAATTGCCCTCCGAGCGCGCGGTCGTCATCGCCGTGCAGAACTTCAAGGGCGGCGTCAGCAAATCGACGACGGGCAAGCATCTTGCAGATTACCTTGCGCTGCGGGGATATCGCGTTCTTGTTGTCGATTGCGATCCCCAGGCGTCGATGAGTGTTATGTTCGACGTCAATCTAGAGGCATTGGTGGACGAGACGCACACGCTCTCGAACTTCCTCTCCCCCAGAATCGACGAAGCCGATTCGCTGCGAAAGACGATCCAAAAGACCGCGTGGCCGAATATCGATATCTGCCCCGCCAACCTGGGCCTCCAGGACACCGAGTGGGAACTGACAGCAACCATCGAGGAGGGCCCTACCGCCATTGCCGGCGCGTTCCGCATGCTGAGAATTGGCCTGGAAGAGGTCCGGCACGACTATGACGTCGTTATCCTCGATCCTCCCCCTGCCATGGGCTTTTTGGGCGTGAACACGTTGACGGCCGCGGACGGCTTGCTGATCCCCGTGCCGGCTCGGCAACTCGATTATCTTTCGACAATCCACTTCATGCAGACCTGTCGCGAAGCGATGGACCTCGTCTCGAAGTTCGACACTTCGATCGACTACGGGTTCATTCGCGTCGTCTGCACCATGTTCCAGCCCAACAGGACCAACGAGGCTCAAATGCTTCAGGTCATGGAGAAGACCTACGCTGGCCAGATGCTGTCGACGCCGATACTCCTGTCGGAAGAGATCAAGAATGCCGGGTTGTCGATGTCGTCGATCTACGAAATCAACAAACCATATGGGTCGCACCAGACGTACACGCGGTGCCGTGACAACCTCAACATGGTGTTTCGCGAGATCGAAAAGGATATTTGCAAGCAGTGGCCGTCGCGTATGGCGCAGGTCGGCACCGACAGACTGACGGAGGCGGCATGAGCAGCGCAGGGGGCCGGCGTCGCAGCCTACTGGCGAATGCCATCGAAAGCATCGGCACGACCCCTGCCCCCACGTCCGTGGCCGAAGTCGCGGATGCCGAGGCGCTGGTCGATCGCGATAAGCCGGTCGACGAACCTTCGACGCCCTCATTCCTGGAGCGGCGTGGTATTGCGTTCGATGAAATCGCCCGCACGGTCAAACGTCCGACTATCCGTCTGAAGCCCTCGGAATGCTCCATCTGGCCGGGCAATGCTCGCGATCATGCGGCGCTGAGCCACGAACGCTGTGCCTCGCTCATTGATTCCATCCGCGAGGAGGGGACGAACCGCGAGCCGGTTGTGGTGCGGCGGACGCCGAACGCCGAGACCCCCTACGAGTTGATCGTCG
>NZ_LSKH01000285.1:0-745 GCF_001557395.1 Sphingomonas sp. CCH5-D11
TGCTCGCAAACGGAGCGATTTTCTGCTCGGATTATCTGACAATGGGCGGAGCAGTCTGCTCACGCTAATTGCCAATGTGCTCGCCATCATCCGGCGCTGCTCGCAGTCATGGTCGCCTGCTCACATTATCTGCCAGCGGGAGTGGCGTCAGCGTGGCACCCGGATGGAGCCGTCCGCGATCCCTTCGGCGATATTTGAGAGCATGACGGCGTAGCGGTGCAGGCCGGGGAAGCGACCGGCGTTTCTCTCGATCTCTTCGCCGTATCCGGCATCGAGCAGCGCCTTGAAGTCCGGCATCACGTCGAACATGCCGCCGAGCAGATCGATATCGGAAGCACCGATCAGCAGCAGGGCATTCGCATGGGCGTCGAGGCGTTTCATCGTCTCCAGCATTTCGGTTTTGGTCATCGCACCCTTTCCGCTTGCGTGGTGTCATCGCCTATTATGCGCTGGCCCTGTTCGCGAAAACCTTCCTTTCTGACGACCTCGCGGGCGGGCCATGACGACAACGCATTTCTGCGGCCCGCCGCTTGTCAGAACTGTTCTGGAAACCTGCTTCGCAAAAGCGCTTGCCGGCTACGGGTTTGGAGAGCCCATTGGCACGGAGCGTGAGCACAACGCCCCGTTTGCAAGCAGCGCCGGATGATGGCGAGCACACTGGCAGATAATTCGAGCAGGACGCTCCCCGCCAGTGGCAGAAAGCGTGAGCAGGAAATCAGGCTGTTTGCGAGCACACGCCGCTACG
>NZ_LSKH01000286.1:0-2098 GCF_001557395.1 Sphingomonas sp. CCH5-D11
GGAGAACCGCCGCGAGCCGGCGGCTCGCTCGACCCCTCTCCCAAGCTCCGCTAGGCAGCGATGCTGCCAAGCTGCGCTATCCCTCTCCCCTCTCCGAGGAGAGGGCGAAGAAATGACCCAAGACCTTATCGTCACCACCGACGGCCCAATCGGCCGCATTCGGCTGAACCGTCCTAAGGCGATCCACGCGCTCACCACCGCGATGTGCGAAGGCGTGCTCGACGCGCTGGAGGCATGGCGCGGCGACGACGCGATCCGCGTGATCATCATCGATCATGCGGAAGGCCGCGGCTTCTGCGCCGGCGGCGACATCCGCATGCTCGCGGAAAGCGGGGCAAAGGACGGCGCCGAGGCGAGGGCCTTCTTCCACACCGAATACCGCATGAATCACCGGCTGTTCACTTACGCCAAGGACACGATGGCGTTCATGGACGGCATCACCATGGGCGGGGGCGTCGGTCTGTCGCAGCCGTGCCGCTATCGCGTGGCGACCGAGAACACGAAGTTCGCCATGCCCGAAACCGGCATTGGCCTGTTCCCTGATGTCGGCGGTGGCTGGTATCTCTCGCGTCTGCCGGGGCGGGTCGGGCAATATCTCGCGCTGACGGGGCACCGCCTCGATGGTGCGGAGACCTTCGCGCTGGGGCTCGCCACGCATTATCTGCCGGCGGGGATGGTCGAGGAGGCTAAGCGCCGCATCGGCGACGATCCGTTCGCCATCAGGGCAACGCTTGAAGATCTGTCGGGTGAACCCGGCCCGGCTAGGCTGCTCGATCAGCGCGAAGCGATCGACCGCTTGTTCGCCTCTGACCGGCTGGAGGACATTTACGACGCGTTGCAGGCGGATGATAGCGACTTCGCCCGCGAGACGCTGGCGACACTCAAGACCAAATCGCCGCAGACGATGAAGGTCAGCCTGAAGCTTCTGCTCGACGGCAAGGCCATGCCGACCTTCGAGGACGAAATGCGCCAGGAATATGCCGTCGGCGCTCGAGTGGTGCAGCGTCACGACTTCCTAGAGGGCGTGCGCGCGGTGATCGTCGACAAGGACAATGCGCCGCGCTGGGATCCGGCAACGCCGGAGGGCGTCAGCGATCACGTGATCGACCAGATCTTTTCGCCTTTGCCGGACCATGAGGCTTGGACCCCTGCCTGATCAACAACATACCGTTCCGCCGGATCAATGCCGCGGCGACCAAGGGAGAGACCAATGACCGATTACGCCAACATCCTTGTCGAACAGCGCGGCGCCGTCACGCTCGTCACGCTGAACCGTCCGCAGTCGCTGAACGCGCTGAACAGCGACGTGCTCGCCGATCTCTCCGCGGCCTTCGGTGCCTATGACAAGGATCCGGGTCAGCGCTGCCTCGTGCTGACCGGCGCGGGCGAAAAGGCGTTCGCAGCCGGTGCCGACATCAAGCAGATGTATGAGATGCAGGCGGCGGATTTCTTCCTGCAGGATTTCTTTGCCGGCTGGCAGACCGGCGTGGTCGCCACGCGCAAGCCGTGGATCGCGGCGGTCAACGGCTTCGCGCTGGGCGGCGGGTGCGAACTGGCGATGATGGCGGACTTCATCTACGCGGCGGATACGGCCAAGTTCGGCCAGCCCGAGATCAAGCTGGGCGTCGCGCCGGGCATGGGCGGCTCGCAGCGACTGACCCGCGCGATCGGCAAGGCCAAGGCGATGGAAATGTGCCTCACCGGGCGCATGATGGACGCCGCCGAAGCGGAACGCTCGGGGCTCGTCGCCAAGGTCGTGCCGCTCGCCTCGCTCCTCGAAGAGACGCTGAAGACTGCCGACCTGATTGCCTCGATGCCGCCAATGGCCGCGATGGTGAACAAGGAGATGGTCAACACCGCCTTCGAGACGAACCTCGCGCAAGGCATCCTGACCGAGCGGCGGCTGTTCCAGATCCTAACCGCCACCGAGGACAAGGCCGAGGGCATGTCCGCCTTTATCGAGAAGCGCCAGGGCGCCTGGAAGGGGCGGTAGGTCCAACATGCCCTCTCCCTTGAGGGAGAGGGTTGCGAAGACTTGGGCTCGGTGAGCCTTAGTCGTAGCTGGGAGAGGGTGATGCGGTCCGGCACGAACCGCGCG
>NZ_LSKH01000029.1:0-296 GCF_001557395.1 Sphingomonas sp. CCH5-D11
ACTCCTTCGACCAGGTGTAATACAGGCTCTGGGCAATGCCTTCCTTGCGGCATAGCTCGGCGATGCTGTCTTCTCCGCGCAGGCCATCCAGCACGATGCGGATCTTGTCCTCGGCCGAAAAGTGGCGCCGGGTCTGTCGGCGGATGTCCTTCACTACCCGCTCTGCTGGGGCCTTGGCGGGCGATTTTACATTGGAGGATCTGGGCTTCATCTTCGTTCCTTCGTCACTACGACGAAGCCCAGATCCTCCTTAAATCACAACCTCAAATCTGTGCCATTGGTGCTGACGGCGGACA
>NZ_LSKH01000287.1:0-2233 GCF_001557395.1 Sphingomonas sp. CCH5-D11
GCGCTGGATGTTCGGTCTGCAGGTGATCCCGGCGGCGATCTACCTGCTCGCGCTCTTCTCCATCCCGGAAAGCCCGCGCTACCTGGTGGTCAAGGGTCAGGAGGACCGCGCGCGCGACGTGTTGACGCGGCTGTTCGGCGCCACGGAGGCGGCGCGCAAAGTGGGCGAGATCCGCGCATCGCTGGCGGCGGATCATCACAAGCCCAAGCTGTCCGACCTCGTCGACAAGACCACCGGCAAAATTCGACCGATCCTCTGGGTCGGCATTGGCCTCGCCATCTTCCAGCAACTCGTCGGCATCAACGTCGTCTTTTATTACGGCGCGACCTTGTGGGAGGCGGTGGGCTTCACCGAAGATAATGCGCTCCAGATCAACATCCTGTCGGGCGCGCTGTCGATCGGCGCGTGCCTTCTCGCCATCGCGCTGATCGACAAGATCGGGCGCAAGCCGCTGCTGCTGATCGGTTCCGCCGGCATGACGGTGACGCTGGGCGTGGTCGCCTGGGCGTTTTCGACCGCGGTGCCGGATGGTGCGGGGGGCGTGATGCTGCCGGGTAACGCGGGGCTGATCGCGCTCGTCTCGGCGAACCTCTATGTGGTGTTCTTCAACATCAGCTGGGGGCCAGTGATGTGGGTCATGCTGGGCGAGATGTTCCCCAATCAGATCCGCGGATCGGCGCTGGCGATCTCGGGCTTCGCGCAGTGGATCGCCAATGCGGCGATCTCCGTGTCCTTCCCGTCGCTGGCGGTGAAGCCGGGGCTGGCGGTGACCTATGTCTTCTATGCGCTGGCGGCGGCGGTGTCGTACGTCTTCGTCAAAGCGATGGTGCGCGAGACACGCGGGCGTGAGCTTGAGGATATGCAGGGTTGAAGCTGGCTGCAGGCAATTGGGCGCTGGAGGCGGCACCCGAATGGGGTGGCGCGATCCTGTCGCTGACGAGAGCCGGCTGCGACGTGCTGCGGCCGACGCCGGCGGTGGTCGCCGACCCGTTCGATCTAGCCTGCTTCCCGCTCGTGCCTTATGCCAATCGGATTGCCGCCGGTTCCTTCTTGTGGGGAAGTCAGGCGGTTAAACTGCCTCGTAATCACCCGGAACAGGCGCACCCGCTGCATGGGACTGGTTGGCTGATGCCATGGTCGGTCGTGTGTACGGATGAGACCAGCGTAACGATGCGGCTGGAGCATGCGGGTGACGAGACCTGGCCGTGGGCGTTCGCTGCCGAGCAGCGACTGGTGGTGTCGGCGGAAGGGCTGTTGGCGACCCTTGAGGTGGAGAACACGGGCGAGCGGGCGATGCCGGTGTCTCTGGGATTTCATCCCTACTTCGCGGCGGCGGATCGGTTGCGCTTCGTGGCTGACGGCGTTTGGCTGGCGGATAAAGAGATGCTGCCGGCTGAACACGCCGCGGCGGATGCGCTGGGGGATTGGTCGGTTGGCGGTGCGCTGGTGCGGCCTGATCTGGTGGACCATTGCTATACCGGCTGGCGCGGTGTCGCGACGATCGAGCGGGATGATGGCGATGTGGTGCTGACGGGCGAAGGCACGTCGGCGCTGCACGTGTACGTGCCGCCGGGTGAGGCGTTCTTCTGTGCCGAACCCGTGACGGCGATGCCCGATGCGGTGAACCGCGGCGAAGCGGCGTCGCTGGCGCCGGGTGCGCGGACGACGATAGCGATGCGGATCTCGGGCTGAGATTGCCCCGCGGGCGGCTGCACTTGACTCTTTGTCATCCCAGCCGCCGTGCTGGGGATCCAGGGTGCAGCATATCTATTGGCGGCAGCGTGCGCGGAGCACTGGATCCCGGCGCGAGGCCGGGATGACGGTGGTGACTGGGTTAGCGCCCCTCCCCCGTTCGTGCTGAGCTTGTCGAAGCACGTGTTGCGAGCTGCTACGCCTGGGGTACGCCCTTCGACAGGCTCAGTGCGAACGGAGGATCGGTTTACCCTGCCCGCCGTGCCGCCGGCCTGCGCCGCGGGGCCGCGTCCGATTGCCGGCGGATCAGCGTGTAATCGAGCACCACCTGGCGCAGCACCTCGGCCGCGCCGCTGCGCTTGTCGCGCAGCATCGCGGCGAGCAGATCAACCGCTGCACGGCTCATGTCCGCGATGGGCTGATGTATGGTCGTCAGTTCGGGCCAGATCGTCGTCGCCAGGGCGCTGTCGTCGAAACCGACGACGGTCAGGTCCCCGGGCACGTCGAGGCCGCGGCGGTGCGCAACCGCTACGGTTGCCGC
>NZ_LSKH01000288.1:0-861 GCF_001557395.1 Sphingomonas sp. CCH5-D11
TCGCCCGACGTTCTGCGCCGCCCGCCTGCGCTTGGGAAGCGCGAGAACGGATCGGAACATTGGTAACCGTCAGCGCACCAGAAACGCGCCGCGTACGCTCGCGCGCGTCGATTTGATAGGTATAGCCGTTGCGCACGATCGTGCGGAATTCTGCGCTGGACGCGCTTGCGGGTCGTGTGGCAGTTCTGTTCGTCTCGGAAGCGCGATCTGAAGACGCAACGGCAGTTACCGCACCCGGTGAATTCTTTGTACGACGGTTTGGATCAGGTGATCCCCACGTTCCTGACGCTCCCGCTCCGCCGAAGGTACCGCCGCCGCCTCCCGTGCATCCGCCACCAGTCCATGCGCGTTGAGCGGACGGCTTGTGAGCGGATGACTTTGGAGCCGCGGCATGGTTGCCCTGGGAGGTGCGCGTCCGGTCTTTGGAAACGGCGCGGTTTGCCGAATTTTGCGATCTTGGCCGGGATGACCGGGCCGACCAATCTCCTGAACCGGTCGCGCCGCCACCGCCACTCTTACCGCCTCCGCCACCAGGAAACCCACCCGCGCCCCACTGGCCATAATGCCGTCCGGCACCGACGAAGGTGAAACATCCGGTTTCTGGATCATGCCAGGGATTGAGCTTGAGTTCGATCCACTCCGCATTTCTCAAGGAGGGCAACCTGCCTGTCCGCAGCCATATTGAAAAGGCGCGCCGTCGCTCATTGTCCGGTATATCGATCATGATGCCCGGCTATCCACGCGGCGAGAACATTCGAGCAACATTTACCAACATGTCAAGCCAAAGTCGGCCGCCGTCTTGCTCGGCACCGCGATGGCGTGCCCATGCTCGTCCTCTATGAGGTGCGATTTCATGAGTGT
>NZ_LSKH01000289.1:0-7076 GCF_001557395.1 Sphingomonas sp. CCH5-D11
CCCGCCGCGCCTTGCCCAGCGCCGCCAGCCCCTCGTCCTCCAGCCCCGGCCCGGACCGGCGCGGCGACGCCTGCACGTGGTCGGCGGCAAGATACGTCTCCAGATCGATCGCACCATGGATGCGCGGATGTCCCCGGCGCGCGGCGACGACCATCGTATCGGTCTGCAGCGGCACCGCATGAAGCCCGGTCGTGGCGTCGCTCGCCACGTCAATCGCAAGGTCGAGGTCGCCCCGCGCCAGTTCCTCCGCCACCTCGCTGCGGCGGAAGTTGACGCTGGCGAGCGTCACGCCGGGGGCCGCGCGCACCATCTGCGCGACGATGCCGGCGAACACCCGCGCCTCGTTCGCCTGGCGCAGCCCGATACGAAACGCGCGCGTCGAGGTTGCCGGGTCGAAGCGTGTCGCGGTGACCAGCGCCTGCTCCACCCCCTGCAACGCATCGCGCACCGGATCAATGATCGACCGGGCGAGCGCGGTCGGCACGATGGCATTGCCGACCCGCACGAACAGCTCGTCGTCGAACGCCAGGCGAAGCCGCGCCAGCGCATGGCTGACGGCGGATTGCGACAGATGCAGATGCCGCGCCGCCGCCGTCACCCCGCCCTGCGAGTAGATCGCCTCGAACGTGCCGAGCAGGTTCAGGTCGATGCGGCTGATCGGCCTTATCGCGCCTCTCCCCCCGTCGAATCCAGCCGCGCCGGGTCCAGCCGCGCCGGGTCAAACGCCGGCCGCGTCATGGTGAAGGTGTCGCTGTTGCGCAGGTACGTCCCCGCGCCGTGCATCCGCCCGATCAGCCGCATCGCCGCGGTATCGATGTGCAGCTTGTCGGGATCGGCGATGAACTGGTCGCGGATATGCGTCACCAGTATTTCACCCACGGCGATCACCTGCCGCGGCCCGATCTCCAGCAGCTCGCGCCTCACGCATTCGAAGCTCACCGGCGCGGTCGCGATCAGCGGCGGCGCCACGCGCGCCGCCGGCGTGGTCGCGATGCCGGCATAGTCGATCTCGCTCACGTCGCGCGGCGCATCGACGCACGACTGGTTCATCGTCTCGGCGTCGTTCTCGGACACAAGGTTCACGACGAACTCGCCTGTTTCGATGATGTTGGTCGCGGTATCCTTGTCCGCGCCATTGGCGTCCTTCAGCAGGCCGAGCACCAGCAGCGGCGGATCATCGCCCATCGCGTTGAAGAAGCTGTACGGCGCCGCATTCACCACGCCGTTGCGCCCCCGCGTCGTCACCCAGGCGATCGGCCGCGGCGTCACGGTGGAAACGAGCAGCTTGTAGCGCTGCCGCGGCGGCAGATCGGCCATCAGGAACTTCATGGCCACTGCCTTTCACCAAATGCGCGCAAAGGGAAGATCGCAGGCGCCGTGGATGGCGGGAAGATTCAGTCCTGAGCTTCGCTGGAGGGCGCGGCATGGCGAAGGTGGTCGCGCAGAGCTCCCCACCTTCGCCGCAAAGTTCATCCGCGCCGGTTGAACCGCGTTGCGAGACCCGATCGCGCCTGCGGATCAGCCTTTGATAAACGCCAGCAGATCCGCGTTGGCGATATCCGGGTGAGTGGTGCACATGCCGTGCGGCAGGCCGGCATAGGTCTTGAGCGTGCCGTGCTTCAGCAGCTTCGCCGACAGCGGCGCGGAATCGGCATAGGGCACGATCTGATCGTCATCGCCGTGCATCACCAGCACCGGCACGTCGATCGCCGTCAGATCCTCGGTGAAATCCGTCTCGCTGAACGCCTTGATGCAATCATGATGCGCCTTGGCGCCGCCCATCATGCCCTGGCGCCACCAGTTCCAGATCACGCCCTGGTCGATCTTCGCGCCCGGCCGGTTGTAGCCGTAGAAGGGGCCGGTCGGCACATCGAGGTAGAATTGCGCGCGATTGTCGACCAGCGCCTTGCGAAAGCTGTCGAACACTTCGATCGGCAGCCCGCCGGGGTTCGCATCCGACTGCACCATGATCGGCGGCACCGCGCCGATCAGCACCGCCTTGGCCACCCGCCCGGGCTTCGCGCGTGCGACATAATGCGCCACCTCGCCGCCACCGGTCGAATGGCCGACATGGATCGCACCGCTGAGGTCCAGCGCATCGGTCAGCGCCGCGACATCGGCGGCATAGGTATCCATCTCATTGCCGCTATCGGTCTGCGTCGACCGGCCGTGCCCGCGCCGGTCGTGCGCGATGACGCGATAGCCCTGCAGCAGGAAGAACATCATCTGATTGTCCCAGTCATCGGCGGACAATGGCCAGCCGTGATGGAAGACGATCGGGGTCGCATCCTTCGCGCCCCAATCCTTGTAGAAGATTTCGGTACCGTCGCTGGTGGTGATGAAAGCCATGGGTGCAGCCCCTTCGCTCGTGATGACGAAGCCGGCAGCGTCGGTCTCGCCGCCGGTTACGCGGACGCTCACAACAAGGCGCGGCATACAACAAAGCGCCGTCGCCTCATCATGTCACAGCCGAACGATTCGCCGTAGGGGCACCGCCGCTTCACCGGATCACTGAGGCGGCTGCTCGAGCGACGCGCGCGGATCGCCATCCACCATCCGGGCAACGCCAGTCAGGACGCGCGCGCCAGCATCGGGAGAGGCCGTGGCCGCCACGCTGTCCGTCAATTGCCCCGGCGGGCCTTGGGGCGAGACTGGGATGGCTTGATCGCGGTCGCTCCTGCCGGGGGCAGCTTCGTGAAAGCTTTTCCGGTCCATCCCCAGCTTTCTGATCCCTCGGTCACGTCGAGGGTGAGAATGGGCCGGCTCTGGCGCATCAGAATGCGCGGCGTCAGGCCGTAGAAATCAACTCCTGAAAGGTAGCCGGCAGCATTGGATATGTAGACTGACTGCATGCATCCCGCCGATCCGCAATATCCTGCGGAGGCCGTGCTGCAGGTCGGCATCCCCCAATCGATGACATAATCCTGTTTGCCGTCCCCGTTGAAGTCTGCCTGCTGCACGAACCCTTCGTTGAAGGTGACACGGCCGCCAAACGATCGACAGCTTTGCTCGATCTCCGCCAGGATCGTGCGCGCCTCGCCGGGAAGATTGGATGGCGCCTGGGCATAGGCGGGGCACGGACCGATCAACGCCACCATAGCAAAGATGGTCCAGGTGTTTCCCCACCGCTGGCTCATATGGAAGCTCGCGATTTGAAGAGATCCCGGCTCAGATCCTCCAGGAGGTTTTGCGCCGTGACGACGTCGAGCCCGTCAACGACAGTATCTGTCTGGTTCCCATGGTCCAGCTGAACACCCCAGCAGTGTTTTTCTACGGCGGCATGAGACTCAGCTGCCAATTGGGCATGAGCGGCACTATAATCGTAGGCGACTGGCGCCATATCGCTTGCCGTGTTGAAGTATCGCAGTCTGCGAATCGCTGCGCGCGGCACGACAACGGATCGCAAACCTCTTTTGATGCTAACGTCGCCATCACCTATGGTGACAAGCGAAGTTGACCGACTGCCATATCCCCTCGCCGATCGACGGTACATCAGAAATCCGACCAGACCGACGAGGACATAATAACCTGTCCAGCCCAGGTCGTAATGGAAGATCCAAAGACCTACCCACAATGCACCCCCGACGAGCAAGGCTGAGAAACCGATCCCGAATAGCGAAAAGGATCTCCAGCCCAGAAGCGCCGCAGGAGAGATGCTGTATACGATCTGATCGTCCGCGACATCGCGTCTGAAATGAGCCTTCGCCAATCCGCCCTCCCTAGCGTACCAGCTTCGATTGAGATGGTATTACGCAATCGAAAGCTACTGCGTGCGCTTGGTGTCTGCACGAATCGCGACCTGCCTTAATGTAGATCATTACACTTCAAGTGTTCAATCGAATTTGGCCAGGCTATCACGAATCAGTGCATAGTTGAGTTAACTTCCTACTATTGCCCGACTTTCGATCGGTGATCTCATCCGTTGCTTTGCGGCATGGATGCCGACCATGCTTAGTCTAGGACGTTCGATCTCCTGCTCAGGCAGGTTCGCAGCTGAAGATCGGTGCCGACTAGGCCCGACCACGCACCGGAGAAAAGCTGCGTTTCCAAATCGATGTGGATCATGGCTGGGCCACCGGCGTTCGTTGTGCAATGCAGCAAAGAGCGTAAAGCTCCTTTTCGAGACGCGAAGGCGCGCTCGGCAGATAACCCGCACGAAAGATCGCTTTTGGCCACTCTCGCCACCACCGCCGCCGGCCGTCCGGTGAACGTCACGCTCGCCTTGCTCGCGCTCTCCATGGGCGGGTTCGCGATCGGCACCACCGAATTCGCCTCAATGAGCCTGTTGCCGCAAATGGCCGCCGGCCTCGGCGTGGACGAGCCGACTGCCGGCCACGTCATCAGCGCTTATGCACTTGGCGTGGTGGTGGGCGCGCCGGTGCTCGCTGTGGCGGGTGCGCGGCTGTCGCGGCGCAAGCTGCTGATCGCGCTGATGGGCTTTTTCGCATTGGCCAACGCGCTGTCGGCGCTCGCCCCGACCCTTGGCTGGATGCTGCTGTTCCGCTTTCTCAGCGGCCTGCCGCATGGGGCCTTTTTCGGCGTCGGCGCGCTGGTTGCCGCCGCGATGGTGCCGCGGGAGCGGCGCAGCCAGGCGGTCGCGCGAATGATGTTGGGGCTGACGATCGCGACCGTCGCGGGCGTGCCGTTCGCCAATGTGGTCGGCCAGGCGCTCGGCTGGCGCTGGGGCTTCGCCATTGTCGCCGTGCTCGCGGTTGCGACCGCGCTGCTACTGCTGCTCTTCGCGCCGCGCACCCCGGCGGACCGGACGGCCAGCCCGTTGCGCGAACTGTCGGCGCTCGCCAACGGCCGCGTCTGGCTGACGCTCGGCATCGGGGCGATCGGCTTTGGCGGGCTGTTCTCCGTCTACACCTATCTTGCCTCGACCATGACGGCGGTGACGGGCACGCCCGAACTGATCCCGGTGGCGCTTGCGCTGTTCGGCGTCGGCATGACGGTGGGCACGCTCGCCTGCGCGCGCGGGGCGGACCGGGCGTTGATGCCCACCGCCGGCGTGACATTGGCGTTCAGCGCTCTGGTGCTCGCGCTCTATGCCCCGGCTGCGCAGCAGCCCTGGTCGATGCTGGCGATCATCACGCTGATCGGCACCGGCGGCGGGCTCGGCACCGTGCTACAGGCGCGGCTGATGGACGTCGCGGGCGACGCACAGACCCTCGCCGCGGCGCTGAACCATTCCGCCTTCAACACCGCCAATGCGCTCGGGCCTTGGCTGGGCGGGCTCGCGATCTCGGCCGGCTATGGCTGGACCTCGACCGGCTGGGTCGGCATGGCACTGGCGCTCGGCGGCCTCGCCATCTGGGCGGTGTCGCTGGTGCTCGACCGGCGCCGCGGAGCGACGGCTAGCCGCTGACCTGCTGGCTCAGCGTCCGGCGCACGGCATCGCGCCACCCGGCGACCAGCGGCGCGCGGGCTTCTGCCGCCATTTCCGGCTCGAAACATTGTTCGCGCGACCACAAGGCCGAAAGTGTGCCGAGATCAGGCCAGATCCCGGCCGCAAGGCCTGCATGAAAGGCCGCTCCGCGCGCGGTTGTCTCCAAATCCGCGGGGCGTTCGACGGCCATGTCGGTAAGGTCGGCGAGGAATCGGCACAGCCAGTCATTGGCCGCCATGCCCCCGTCGACCCGCAAGGCGTGCGGCCGGCTGCCGCCGTCGGCCACCATCGCCTCCGCCAGGTCCAGCGTCTGATACGCGACTGCTTCCAGCGCCGCGCGGGCGAGATGCGCGGCGCTCGTGTCCAGCGTCAGGCCGTGGATCGCGCCCCGCGCATCGGGATCCCAGTGCGGCGCGCCCAGGCCAACGAACGCCGGCACCATGTACACGCCGTGGCTGTTCTCCACCTTGGTCGCCATGTCGTTTGTCTGGCTGGCGTGCGTGATGATACCCAGCCCGTCGCGCAGCCATTTCACCGCGGCGCCGGCGACGAAGATCGATCCTTCCAGCGCATAAGTGGTCTTGCCGTTCAGCCGGTACGCAGGCGTCGTGAGCAGGCGATGCTTGGACTCGACCGCCTGGTCGCCGGTGTTGAGCAGCATGAAGCAGCCGGTGCCATAGGTCGATTTGGCCGTGCCCCGATCGAAACAGGCCTGCCCGAACAGGGCCGCCTGCTGATCGCCCGCCATGCCGGCGATCGGGATCGCGGCACCGAAGAGCGAGGGGTCCGTCGTTCCATAAACATGCGCGTTATCATGCACTTCGGGCAACATGGACGAGGGGACACCGATCAGCCGGCATAGCTCCTCGTCCCAGGCGCCGCGGTGGATGTCGAACAGCATCGTGCGGCTGGCGTTGGTCACGTCGGTGGCGTGAACCGCTCCGCCGGTAAGCCGCCACAGGAGAAAGCTGTCGATCGTGCCGAACGCAAGCTCGCCCCGTTCGGCACGGGTCCGGGCGCCGGCGACATTGTCGAGGATCCAGGCGATCTTGGTGGCGGAGAAATAGGAATCGATCAGCAGGCCGGTGCGTGAACGGATGAGCTCCTCCGCCCCTTGCTCGCGCAGCCGCGCGCATTGCGGTGCGCCGCGCCGGTCCTGCCACACGATCGCGCGGTGGATCGGCTCGCCGCTCGCACGGTCCCACACCACCGCCGTTTCGCGCTGGTTGGTGATGCCGATCGCGGCGATGTCGCGGGGCGGGACACCGCCGTTGGCGATCGCGTCGCGGGCGGTCGCCAGGGTGTCGCGCCAGATATCCTCGGGATCGTGCTCGACCCATCCGTGCGCCGGGTAGTGCTGCGGAAACTCGACCTGCGCGATCGCCACGCGCCGGGCCTGATCGTCGAAGAGCACGCTGCGCGTCGACGTCGTTCCTTGATCGATCACCAAGATATGCGCCGCCACCACTCTCTCCAAACGAACGTTCGGGCGAACCTTGCCATCTTTCGGGCGAACGTCAAAGACTTTCGTTTGGGTCGATATTGGCGTATGGGAGCGGGATGGTGGAGGTCAGTGACATGGTGGCGGGTACGGCCGGTGACGGGGTGGACCTGTTGGTTGTCGGGGGTGGGATCAACGGCGCGGGGATCGCGCGCGATGCGGCGGGGCGCGGGCTCAGCGTATTGC
>NZ_LSKH01000290.1:0-720 GCF_001557395.1 Sphingomonas sp. CCH5-D11
ACCGGCGCTTCCTGGTCATGGCCAACCATTACATGGTCGAGCCGACCGCCTGCTCACCGGCGTCGGGCTGGGAGAAGGGTCAGGTCGAGAACCAGGTGCAGACCGCGCGCGGCCGCTTCTTCCAGCCACGCCTGCGATTTACCAGCCTCGAGGAGCTGAACGGTTGGCTGGAGGCCGAGTGTCGGCGCTGGGCCGACATGCACCGGCATCCCGAGCGGAAGGAACTGACGGTCGCCCAGGCATGGGCAGCCGAACGGGCGGTGCTCCAGCCTGTTGTCGCGCCCTTCGACGGCTTCCACGAGAGCGAGCATGCGGTAAGCGGCACTTGCCTCATCAGCTTCGACCGCAACCGCTACTCCGTTTCTGCCAGGGTGGTGCGACGTGCCGTTCAGGTCCGCGCCTATGCCGACCGCATCGTCGTGCGCTGCGACGGTGAAGTCGTCGCCGACCATCCCCGGTTCTTTGGCCGGGACCGGACCATCTACGACCCGTGGCATTATCTGCCGGTGTTGGCGACCAAGCCGGGCGCCCTGCGCAACGGCGCACCGTTCCAGGGCTGGGAGTTGCCGCCTGCGCTGTCACGGCTGCGGCGCAAGCTCGGCGCCGGCGACGACGCCGACCGGCGGTTCGTGCGGGTGCTGGCGACAGTGCTCGATGACGGGCTCGAGGCGGTGGAAGCGGCCGTGCGCGAAGCATTGCTGGCCGGCACCGCCAGCGACG
>NZ_LSKH01000291.1:0-8838 GCF_001557395.1 Sphingomonas sp. CCH5-D11
CGCGCCCCACGCTGCGCCCGCCCCGATCCCCAGGAGATCCCCGAACCAAGCGCGGTCGCCTCCGCCCCCATCGCCGCGGCCGGAGAAGGTGATGACAATGCCCGCAAAGGCGATGGCGATCCCAAGCCACTGGATTGGCGTCAGTCGCTCTTCTTCCACAAACAGGTGGAGGCCAAGCGCGGCGAACACGGGCGCCGTATAGAGGAAGATCGACATGTGCGAGGCGCTGGTGAACACCAGACCTTCGGCAAACAGCATGAACTCCAGCGCGAACAACACGCCGACCGCCAGCCCGGATCGCCAGATGCCCCCGCCAAGCGCCCGTTGTTCGCGGCGCAGCAGAATGACGCACAGAACCACCGCTGCCGCGATGGCCGATCGCAGCCCCACCTGGAACATGGGCGCCATGAAGGGGGCGGCGAGCTTTATGGCTACCTGCTGCGTGCCCCAGATCGCACATAACATGGTCATGGTGACGGTCGCCTTCCCGTCGATAGACTTGCGCTGATTCATGCTCACCTCACTTAGCCACGCATGTTTAACTCGCCTAAGGTGATCGATGCGTGGAAAGACGGCAGAACGTCCGAGGGTTTTGCTCGCTAATCGAAAGAAGGACGCAATGATCGCTACCAAGCTCGATGATCGTGATCGTGCCATCCTGCGATTGCTTCAGGAGGATGCCGGGCGCCCGCAGCGGGAGATTGCCGAAGCGGTCCATCTGTCCCCTCCTGCGGTTCAGCGGAGGATCGCAAGGTTGGAGCGAGACGGGATCATTCGCGGCACCGTCGCCGTGGTGGATTCCGCAGCGGTCGGTCTGTCGATCACCGTTATCGTGGAGGCGACGCTGCGGGACGATCGCTCAACAACCGTTGCGGAGGTAAAACGTTTTTTCCGCGATGCGACGGAGGTGCAGCAATGCTACTGCGTCACGGGGACAGCTGGGTTCATCCTAATTCTTCTGGTGCCAACCATGGAGGATTATGAGGCGCGCACCGCTCGCCTGTTTGCTGATAACGAACTGGTGCGATCCTACCGCACCATCGTCGTCCTTGATCGTGTCAAGACAGGCATGAGCTTACCGATCTAAGGTGTCGTGTCGGCCCTGGAATACCGATCTTTGTGGCGTCGGCAGCTGTCATTGTCTGCGGTTCGGAAGCGATCGTCCGCTTCCCACCCTTGCCGGTCGTCCACGATCGCCAAACCATCTCCTGAAAGCCGACCGGCAAGGGCGAGACCTGCGCAAACCCACCGCGTCATCCCGGCCTTGTGCCGGGATCCAGTGTTCCGCGAACCGGGCGGCGTGAAAGTGTGCGGCGCGGTCGATGCCGGCGCCGGCCCGGCATGACCAAGCGAGCGTCTGAGCGGGCTCGCACCAAAGCCGGGTGATCGCCGCCGCGTCGCGCCGTCAGCGCCTGCTCAACGGCCGCGGCGCCGGAGCGCATCGCGACCGATCCGCGCCTCTCCCCCGTTCGCACCGGGCCCGCCCGGGCACGTGCCGCCAGCCTCCCGCACCGCCACAAGGCAGACGCGCGGCGCGCCCGTTCACGTGCCGCAGAAGGTGGCGGCGACGCGCTCGTGCGGTTCGGGGGGCTGGGCGAGGTCGGCCGCATCCGGCTGGTCGGTGAAGGGCCGCGACAGCACGTCCATCATCCGGTGGAACGGTGCGAAATCCTCGCGCTGGACGGCGGCGGCGATCATCGCCTCGACCTGGTGGTTGCGCGGAATGAACGCCGGGTTCACCCGCTCCATCGCGGCGCGCCGGGCGGCGGCATCCTGCCCGTCCGCCGCCAGCCGCTGGCGCCAGTCGCGCGCCCAGTCATCGAAGGCGGTGGGATCGACGAACAGCGCGCGCACCGGCTCGTCCTCGCCCGTCACCGCTTTGGCCAGCAGGCGAAAGAACAGGGTGAAGTCGACCTGATTTTCCGTCATCCGCACCAGCAGCGCCTCGATCAGTTCGCGGTTTTGCGCCGCCGCCTCCGCGCTGGCCGAAGGCAGGCCGATCTTGGCCGAAAGACCGCCGAAATAGGCCAGCTCGAAGGCCGGCGGGAAGGCGGACAAGGCCGTTTGCGCCTCCGCCACCACCGCTTCCTCGTCGCCCTCGAACAGCGGCAGCAGCGTCTCGGCGAAGCGGGTCAGGTTCCACAAGGCGATGCGCGGCTGGTTGCCGAAGGCGTAGCGGCCCGCCCGGTCGATGGAGCTGAATTTCGTCGCCGGATCATAATGATCCATGAAGGCGCAGGGGCCATAGTCGATCGTTTCGCCCGATACGGCCATGTTGTCGGTGTTCATCACGCCATGGATGAAGCCGACGTTCAGCCACTTGGCGACCAGCGCCGCCTGCGCCGCGATCACCGCGTCCATCAGCGCGCGATAGGGATTTTGTGCCGTCTTTGCAGCGGGATAGTGGCGCGCGATGACATGGTCGGCCAGCAGCCGAAGCCCCTCCACATCGCCGCGCGCGGCGAAGAACTGAAAGGTGCCGACGCGGATGTGGCTGGCGGCGACGCGGGTCAGCATCGCGCCCGGGAGGAACTCCTCGCGCATGATCGCGTCGCCCGTCGTCACCGCCGCCAGCGCGCGGGTGGTGGGGATGCCGAGCGCGGCCATATATTCGCTGACCAGATATTCGCGCAGCACCGGGCCAAGCGCCGCGCGCCCGTCCCCCGATCGAGAAAAAGGCGTGGTGCCGGAACCCTTTAGCTGGATGTCGCGGCGCTTGCCCGCGCGGTCGATCACCTCGCCCAGCAGCACCGCGCGGCCGTCGCCCAGTTGCGGCTGGAAATTGCCGAACTGATGCCCGGCATAGGCCTGGGCGATCGGCTCCGATCCGTTGGCGATGGCGCGGCCGGAGATCACGTCCAGCCCCGCCGGGCTGTGCAGCCAATCGGGGTCGATCCCGAGATCCGCCGCCAGCACGTCATTCGCCGCGATCAGGGTGGGGGAGGGGCTTTCCAGCGGGCGAACCGCGGCAAAGAAGCGCGCCGGCAGGCGGGCGTAGCTGTTGTCGAACGCAATGGCCATCCGGCTGGAACCGCCCGCCTCCCCGCAAAGTTGCGTGTCGCTCCAAAGAGCGCCGCGCGATGGTGGATCACCGGCCCTCCGCGCGCAAGGCGCGATCCGCCGCCGGAAACTTTTCGCCGTTGTGCGATCCAAGGCCTCTTGATCAATGTGGCTGCGCCCCCATCTCGAGGCTGCGGACCGGGCCCCTCTGGCGCTCGTCTCAGGACGAGCGTGATGTCGGACCGCATCGGGTTAGCTCGATGTAGGCCTGGCTGTCTGCCGTTTCACATCTGCGCTGATCCGATCGTTCAATCATTGATTGGAGAGAGGCGTTGAGTTTTCTTCGTTACAATCTGACCCGCCTGCACGAGCGGCTGGATGAGCAGATCCGCACCGAGCTGAAGCGCCGCGTGCCGGATAGTTTGCGCCTGCTGCGGCTCAGGACATTGCGCCTGCGCGTCAAGGACAGGCTGCACGGCCTGACATGGCAGCCGCAGGCGGGCTGAGCCCCGCCGCCCGCATCATCATTCCATCATCAACGCACGGCCGCGAGGCGCGGACCTGTCCGCCGCCCGGGCAAGCTCCCCGCGCGGCCGTGCGTGCATCGAACAGGCAGGAACATCATGACCCTTATTCCCACGCTCGCCATGGCCCTGGCGGCCGCTCCCGCCGCTCCCGCGCAGCCCGCCGCGCACAGCGTGTCCGTCGCGCATCCGGCGGGCGCTGCGGCGGCGGAGTATCGCGGCGAGATCGACGTACGCCACCGCCAGGTCGGATCGGCCGCGCCGGGCGGCCGGCCATCGACGCTGCGCTGCATGTGGACCGCCAGCATGGAGGTGAACCGCACCGCCACCACCGCCGCCGGCACGCTGGCCGCGCGCAGCTTCGTTCAGGACAATGTCGCCAGCGGCAGCCGGCCGGGCTGGTGCAGCGCCAATCGCGCCGCGATCGCGCGTGACGTCGCCAGCCGCCTGGGCGATGCCAGCCGTCATCTCGCCAGCGCGGCGGCGGCCGATCGCGGCGTGCTGCTCGCCGACCTCGACCGGCTGGCGCAGGGCGCGCCTGGCAACTGATCCCGCTCCCGCCGCGGCGCGCGCCGCCCCCTTCCCGGCGCGCCGCGGCATGGGCCCCCCGCTTCCTGGCTGATCCCGCCGCCGATGCGCTTCTCCCCTGCGGCGCGCGGCGGCGGCGGCCGGGGGGCGGGGCTGGCCCCCCTCCCGCGCGACGCACATCGATAGGTGATGCCCGCCGCTTGCCCGCGCGCCTGCCGCTGCTAGGGTCGCAAGCGCCGGCACCAGAGGAGACCCGCTTTTGCCCCAAGCCCGGATGGTCAGAAAGCCAGCGGATTATTATCGCAGCCCGGAAAACAGCATCGGCTATCTGACGCGGCTGGTATTTCGCAATTTCTCGCGCGTGCTCGAGAAATACACCCTGCAGCATGACATTTCCGCCGGCCAGTGGCGCTTCCTGCGGCAATTGTGGATCGCCGACGGCATCACCCAGCGCGAGCTGAGCGAGCGGGTCGGCATGCGCGAGCCGACCACGGTGGTCGCGCTGAAGGGGCTGGAGGCCGCCGGCCTCGTCCGCCGCGAAAAGAGCGAGATCGACCGGCGCAAGATCTACATCCACCTCACGCCCTTCGCCCGTTCGCTGGAGGAAAAGCTCGCCCCGCTGAACGCGGAGGTACACGCCATCGCGACCGCGGGCATGAGCGACGAGGAAGTCGAGACGCTGCAACGCCTGCTGCGCCAGGTGATCGGCAACCTCGCCGAAGAAGCCCGCAAGCTCCCCACCGTCACCGACGTGCGCGCCTGATCGGCAGCGGGCAGAGGTCGCCCGCCGCCGGGGCGATGCTTTATCGGATCCCCGTCTTCAAGCCAGCTCCTCGGCGAAAAGCGGGCCCAGCCGGCACGCGCAGCCGCGCAATCCAGAACCGAGATGACGCGCCACCTGTGGTGCCATCAGCCCGGCGCAACGCCAGGAACAAAGCTGGGGTTTGATCCACGCAGATTAACGCCTCCCCGGCGAAGGCCGGGGCCCAGTTGCGCGACAAAGCTGTCAGGCACACCGCATTCTACCAACGCTCTCCCACCTGGCCCCGAGCTTCACCAGGGAGGTGCTTCCACGAGCCTGGATCAAACCCTAACGCCCGCGTCGTCCCTGCGCGCCGACCAGCGCCTTGGCCAGCAGCCGCCGATGCGCCTTCGCCTCCCGGTCCAGCGGGATCGCGTAGAGCTGCTTCAGCAGCGCGACATCGCTCGGCGTCGCCGTCGCCGGCGGCGCCGTCTCCTCGAACAGCCCCAGGATCGAATCGGGCGGCGGCGGCGTCGCGGGGCGGAACTCGGCCAGCGCGACAAGCGCGGCGTAATCGCCCAGCGCGTGCGCATCGTTGCGCTGCCCGATGCGGTTCACGTCGATCACCACCGATGCGCCGATGATCGCGCGTGTCGCCTGCGAGGAGATCGCGCCTTCCTTGTATCGCTGCTGCACGCCGCCTTCGCCCATCGGCAGGCCACCGCCGCCGATCCCGCCGGCCACCTGAACGAACACCGGCTGCAGCGACACGGGCGGCACGCCATCGGCGTCGCCTGTCTTGATGACATGCCACCAGCGGACCGGCGCATCACCGCCCGACAGCGCGTCGCGCCACGGCGGCGGCACGTCCCGGAACTGATCGGGCGCGCGCGCCATCACGCGGCGTGTCAGCCCGGGCGCATCATCGGTAAAGGTGACGATCGCATTGGCGGTGCAGGGGGCAGGCGCCAGCAAAGCGCCCACCTCGCGCGCCAACATGCTGATGCGCTGGTGAACGATCGCGGCGGTTTCCGGCGCGACACCGACGATCTTGGGGCAGAGCGGGACGATCCAGCGCGCGGCGGGCTGCTGGCCACGCGCGATCCCGGTGGCGTGGACGAACGCTCTCGCCCGCTCGCGTCGCTCCTTCATCCGGGCGCCGACCACGACGACATCGCCCGATGCCGCTGTCGTGTTGGCGGCTGCCTTGTCCTGCGCCAGAACGGGTGCCGCCGCGATCAGCGATGGCAGCAGCAATGGCAATGTGAGCAGCAGGCTACCGCTTCGAGCTTTTGCCAGACGCACATGCCGCATGTCCGTTCGCCCTGATTGTTGCGCCATATCGTGATGCCCTAATGCGCGCGATCGCTCAATGCGGGCGACAGGGTCACCCTGCTTCGCCACGGCCCCGCCACGCTCCCATGCGCGCCATTCGCCGACGCGGCCCCGACACGCCTGACAGGTTGCGCCGCCCAAGGGCTTGTGGCAGCGCCACGCGCGGGATAGCTTAGCTATCTAAGCTTCCGGGGGAATGCGTTGATGGGGCCACTTTCCGATATCCGAGTCGTCGAGCTGGGACAGCTGATCGCCGGTCCCTTTTGCGCGCAATTGTTTGGCGACATGGGTGCCACCGTGGTGAAGATCGAACCGCCGGGATCGGGCGATCCGATGCGCCAATGGGGCGCGGGCGATCCGCCGGTGTGGTGGGAAGTGATCGCCCGCAACAAGCGCTCGGTCGCTGCCGATCTGCGCACGCCGGAGGGGCAGGAGATCGCCCGCCGCCTGATCGCCGGGGCGGATGTGCTGGTGGAGAATTTCCGCCCCGGCACTCTCGAAAAATGGAATCTCGCGCCCGCCGATCTGTGCGCGGCCAACCCCCGGCTGATCGTGGTGCGCGTGTCCGGTTATGGCCAGACGGGCCCCTATTCGGATCGCGCCGGCTTTGGCGGCATCGGGGAGGCGATGGGCGGCTGGCGCGCGCTGGTCGGCTCGCCCGATCGGCCGCCCTCGCGGCTTGGCGTGTCGATCGGGGATAGCCTGGCGGGCACCTATGGCTGCCTTGGCGCGCTCGCCGCGCTGCATGAACGGCAAACCAGCGGCCAGGGCCAGATCGTCGATGTCAGCCTGTTTGAATCGGTGCTTCAGGTGATGGAAGGGCTGGTGCCCGAATATGCCGCCGCCGGCCATGTGCGCGCGCGCAGCGGATCGGTGCTGAAGGGGATTGCGCCCTCCAACGTCTATCCCTGCCGCGACGGCGAGCTGCTGATCGCGGCCAATCAGGACGCCATCTTCCGCCGCCTTGCCGCCGCCATGGGCCGGCCCGAACTGGCGGACGATCCGCTTTATGCCACCCATGTCGCGCGCGGCCAGCATCAGGATGTGCTGGACGCGATGATCGCGGATTGGTCGCGCGGCTATGACGTGGCGGCGCTGGAGGCGCTGATGGCGGATCATGCCGTGCCCGCCGGTCGCATGTTCGCCGCGCGCGACATGCTGGCCGATCCGCATTTCCGCGCCCGCGAGGCGCTGGTGGAGGTGGAAACGGAGCGGCACGGCGCGCTGCCGATGCAAGGCGTCTTTCCGCGCCTGTCGCGCACGCCCGGCGGCATCGCCCGCGCGGCGCCGGCCACGGTGGGCAAGGACAGCGCGGCGCTGCTGGCGGAGGCGGGCTATGACGCCGCCACCATCGCCGATCTGCGCGCCCGCGGCATCATCTAGTCGGTGGCCGGCCGCACGCTCCTTGATCGTATCTGGGACAGCCATCTCGTCGCGCAGGACGGCGGGGAGGCGCTGCTCTACGTCGATCTCCACCTGCTGCACGAAGTCACCTCGCCGCAGGCGTTTGCCGGGCTTCACGCGGCCGGGCGGGCGGTGCGGGCGCCGGCGCGCACGCTGGCGCTGTTCGATCACAATGTCCCGACCGAGGGGCAGGAGCGCGGCATCGCGGCCGTCGCCGATCCGGAGGCGCGGGCGCAGCTCGGCCGGTTGGTCGAGAATAGCGAATGCCACGGGATCGAGCGGTTCGCGATGGGCGATCCGCGCAACGGCATCGTTCATGTCGTCGCGCCCGAACAGGGCCGCACCTTGCCCGGCTCCACCATCGTCTGCGGCGACAGCCACACCTCCACCCATGGCGCATTCGGGGCGCTCGCCTTCGGCATCGGCACGTCGCAGATCGAACATGTCCTCGCCACCCAGACGCTGCGGCTGCGCAAGCCGCCGGCCATGCGCGTCACCATCACCGGCGCGCTCGCCCCCCTCGTGTCGGCCAAGGACGTGGCGCTGGGCGTGCTGGCGGCGATCGGCGTGGATGGCGCGATCGATCATGTCATCGAATTCGCCGGCCCGGCGGTCCGCGCTTTGTCGATGGAGGGGCGCATGACGCTGTGCAACCTTGCCATCGAGATGGGCGCGCGCTCCGCCCTGATCGCGCCCGATGCAGTGACGGTCGCCTATCTCGAACCGCGCATCGGCGGTGCGCCGGACTGGCCCCGTCGCCGGGCGGCCTGGGCGACGCTGGCGAGCGACGCGGATGCGGTGTTCGACCGCGAGGTGACGCTCGACGCGGGGGATCTTGCGCCCATGATCTCCTGGGGCACCACCCCGGCGCAGGTGGTGCCGGTCGGCGGCCGGGTGCCCGATCCCGCGCTGGTAGCGGACGGCGCGGCGCGGCGGGCGCAGGAGCGTGCGCTGGCCTATATGGATCTTCGCCCCGGCCAGCCGATCGCGGGCCTGCCGATCGACCGCGTCTTCATCGGTTCGTGCACCAACAGCCGGATCGAGGATCTGCGCGCCGCCGCCGCCATCGTGCGCGGCCGGCATGTCGCGCCAGGCGTTTCCGCCATGGTGGTGCCCGGCTCGGGCCTGGTGCGCGCCCAGGCGGAGGCGGAAGGAGTCGCCGCCACCCTTGTCGCCGCCGGCTTCGACTGGCGCCAGCCCGGCTGCTCCATGTGCGTCGGGATGAACCCCGATCGACTGGCGCCGGGCGAACGCTGCGCCGCGACGTCCAACCGAAATTTCGAGAACCGCCAGGGCACCGGCGGG
>NZ_LSKH01000292.1:0-18359 GCF_001557395.1 Sphingomonas sp. CCH5-D11
CCCCGCCCCTCTCCCAGCTACGACTAAGGCTCTGGGAGCCTAAGTCTTCGCAACCCTCTCCCCTCCGGTGGAGGGGCGAGGGAGACGCTATCCCCCTCCCCGATATCACTGGCGCGTCAGCTCGCGGCCGACGATCATGCGCATCACCTGGTTGGTGCCTTCCAGGATCGAATGCACGCGCAGGTCGCGCCAGAAGCGTTCGATCGGATAGTCCATCAGATAGCCATAGCCGCCGTGCAGCTGAAGCGCGCGGTCGACGACGGACGAGCCGGTGTCGGTGGCGAGCCGCTTGGCCATGGCGGCGAAGCGCGTCTTGTCGGGGGCGCCGGCGGTCACCTTGGCGGCGGCGACGTAGAGCAGGTAGCGCGCGGCCTGAAGCTCGGTATCCATGTCAGCGAGGGTGAACTGGGTGTTCTGGAAGTCCGCGACGGGCCTGCCGAACTGCTGGCGATCCTTGGTGTAGGCGATCGCCTCGTCAAGGCAGCGCTGGGCGCCGCCGAGCGAGCAGGCGCCGATGTTGAGGCGGCCGCCGTCGAGGCCCATCATTGCAAAGCGGAACCCCTCGCCCTCGCCGCCGACGCGGTTGGCGACCGGCACCTTCACATTGTCGAACAGCACCTGCCGGGTGGGCTGGGCATGCCAGCCGAGCTTGCGTTCATTGGCGCCGAACGAGACGCCGGGCATGTCCTTGTCGATCACCAGGCAGGAGATGCCCTTCGGCCCTTCCGCGCCGGTGCGGACCATGGTGACGTACACCTCGTTCTCGCCGGCGCCCGAAATGAACTGCTTGGTGCCGTTGACGATGTAATGGTCACCTTCGAGGCGTGCGGTGGTCTTCAGCGCCGCCGCGTCCGACCCCGAGCCGGGTTCGGTCAGGCAATAGCTCGCCATCTTGTCCATGGTGACGAGATCGGGGAGGTAGCGGCCCTTGAGATCGTCCGAAGCGAAGCGGTCAATCATCCACGAGGCCATGTTGTGGATCGAGATAAAGGCGCTGGTGGCGGGGCAGCCGTATGCCATCGCCTCCATGATCAAGGCCGCTTCGAGGCGGCCGAGCGCGATGCCGCCGCTTTCCTCGCTGACGTAAATGGCGGCGAAGCCAAGCTCGGCGGCCGCCTTGATCGTGTCGCGGGGGAAGATGTGCTTCTCGTCCCACTCCGCCGCGAAGGGCGTGATGCGGTCGGCGGTGAAGCGGCGCGCGAGTTCCTGGATCTCGCGCTGGTCGCCCGTAAGATCGAATTGCGGTGTAAGGTCGAACTGGTCAGTCATGGCAGCGCTCTAGCGAAAGACAACGGTGCGCGCACCATTGGCGAGCACGCGGCGCTCGGCGATCCAGCGCACCGCACGGGCCAGCACCTGCGCCTCGATATCGCGGCCGATGGCGATGAACTCCTCCACGGTGGCGCGGTGATCGACCCGCTCGGCGGCCTGTTCGATGATCGGCCCCTCGTCCAGCGCGGTGGTGACGAAATGGGCGGTCGCCCCGATCAGCTTCACCCCGCGCGCATGCGCCTGATGATAGGGCTTGGCGCCCTTGAAGCTGGGCAGGAAGCTGTGGTGGATGTTGACGCAGCGCCCCTCGACGGCGGCGACCAGGTCGGGCGAGAGCACCTGCATGTAGCGGGCAAGCACCAGCAGCTCGGCGCCGCTATCCTCCACCACCTCCAGCAACGCGCGCTCCTGCTCCGCGCGACTGGCCGAGGAGACGGGGAGATGATGGAACGGCACATTGTGCCATTCGGCAAGACCGCGCAGCGTTTCGTGATTGGAGACCACCGCCACCGGATCGATCGGAAGCGCGCCGATCGACCAGCGGTGCAGCAGATCATTCAGGCAATGCGAGGTGGTGGAACAGGCAATCACCACCTTGGGGCGATGATCGGCAGGCACCAGCGTCCAATCGAGGCCGAACTGCACCGCCACCTCGGCCAGCGCGTCGTGGAGCGCCGGGCCGGTAAACACCAGCCGCATGAAAAAGCGGCCGGTTTCGAGATCGGCATATTGCTGACTGTCGAGGATGAAGCCGCCCGCCTGCGCCACACGCCCGGTGACTGCCGCAACGATCCCGCCACGGTCCTGGCAAGAGAAGGTGAGGATCCAGTTACGCTCGGCCATCAGGCGGCGCACCGCGTGTAGCGCAGCATCTGGCCATCTGCGACGCGGGTCAGGACGTTGCCGTTCTCTTCAAGCGTCAGAGGGGTATCCTCAGTCCATTGCTGCCCTTCGCCGGAGAAGGCGAGCGTCGCGCGCAGCTCGGTGGAGGAAACGCCTTCGAGCCTGGTGATCGTGGCGCGCGATTCGTAAAAGCTCAGGCGATCGGGCGCGACCGTCATCAGCCCCTTGTTGTCCCCCGCCGTGGAGGTGCAATCGGCCGGCACGAGCCCCCAGCGGCCCAGGAAGGCCGGGGGAATATGCTTGTCCGCAATGATCCCGCTGCGATCAGCGATCTGCGCGCTGTCATTCTCCGGCACAGGCTCGATTGCGTTGATGGTGTTGAGCGCGGCAGCTGAGCCATCGTCCACTTGGTTCTTCTGCTCGGGCGTCGGGGCCTGACACCCCGCGAGCAGAAGACCAACGGCCAGGGCAAGCATTTTCCTCACGGCCATGTCGCTCATCCCATTGTCGGGATGACAAAGGCGTCCTGGATGCGGCTGGGCCCGCCGTCCTCGCTGCCGCGCGGCAGGTCGCCGGAGCCGTCCGGCCAGCGCTGAGTGATCGTCTTCACCTTGGTCCAGAACTTCACGCCTTCCATGCCGTGCTGGTTGGTGTCGCCGAACGCCGAGCGCTTCCAGCCGCCGAAGGTGTGATAGGCGACCGGCACCGGGATCGGCACGTTGATGCCGACCATGCCGACGTTGACCCGCGCGGCGAATTCACGCGCGGCATGGCCGTTGCGGGTGAAGATCGCGACGCCATTGCCGTACTGATGATCGCTCGGCAGGCGCACAGCGGACTCGAAATCGGGCGCGCGGACGATCTGGAGGACGGGGCCGAAAATCTCCTCCTGATAGCTCTTCATCTGCGGCGTGACGCGATCGAACAGCGACGGACCGACGAAGAAGCCATTCTCGTGTCCCTGCAGCTTGAAGCCACGGCCGTCGACGACGAGTTCCGCGCCCTCGTCCACGCCGGTCTGGATCCACTGCTCGACCCGGGCCTTGTGCGCGGCGTTGATGACCGGGCCGTAATGCGCCTCCGCATCGGTGGAGACGCCGACGCGCAGAGCCTCGATAGCGGGGAGGAGCTTCTCGCGCAGCGCGTCGGCGGTCTTGTCCCCCACCGGCACCACCACGGGCAGCGCCATGCAGCGTTCGCCGGCCGAGCCGAAGGCGGCGCCGGAAAGGTCAGCGACGACCTGGTCGAGATCGGCATCGGGCATGACGATGCCGTGGTTCTTGGCGCCGCCCATCGCCTGGACGCGCTTCCCCGCCGCGACGCCGCGATTGTAGACGTAGTGCGCGATGTCGCTACTGCCGACGAAGCTGACCGCGCCGATCGCCGGATGGTCGAGGATCGCGTCGACCATCTCCTTGTCGCCATGAACGACCTGGAAGATGCCCTCCGGCATGCCCGCCTCGCGCATCAGTTCGGCAAGGCGCACCGGTACGCTGGGGTCGCGTTCGGAAGGCTTGAGGATGAAGGCGTTGCCGCAGGCCGTCGCCACCGCGCCCATCCAGAGCGGGATCATCGCCGGGAAGTTGAACGGCGTGATGCCGGCGCCGATGCCGATCGGCTGGCGCATCGAATAGACGTCGATGCCGGGGCCGGCGCCCTGGGTATATTCGCCCTTCAGCACGTGCGGAATGCCGCAGGCGAACTCCACCACCTCAAGGCCGCGCTGGATATCGCCCTTCGCGTCGGCGATGACCTTGCCATGCTCGGACGAGAGCAGGCGTGCGAGTTCGTCCATGTTCGCTTCGACCAGCGCCTTGAACGCGAACATGACCCGGGCGCGGCGCTGCGGGTTGGTGGCGGCCCAGCCGGGCTGCGCGGCCTCGGCGGCGGCGACGGCACGGTCTAGCTCAGCCTGGCTTCCAAGGCGCACCTGCGCCTGCACCTGCCCGGTGTTCGGATCGTAAACATCGGACACACGCCCGCCCGCCAGGCCCTGATGGCCGACGATGTGATGATCGATGACGCGCATGATGCCTCTCCGTTACTCTGGCCAGCGCCTTTAGCCGCCAGCCGTTCGTTGCCACAACCCACGCCGCACATAGTGTTGACCTTGGCCGCCCATACGCCGAAGCCGTAGCCCATCGGAGGTGCACGATGACCGACCAACCCTGGCCGCCGGAACGTGAACGACCGCCCGGCATGCCACATCCGGACGATCCGGCGATCTTCGTGGATCAGCCGGAGCGTGATCCGGGGGGCGGGCGCCACCTCATCTTCGTGGCGATCGCTCTGGTCACGATGGTCCTGTTCTGGTGGGGCATATAAGCGCGCTCAGGCCGGCACCCCGACCCGCACCACCTCCGGCAGGATCGCATCCAGCAGCAGCATCCCCTGCTCCGTGACACGAAGGCGGTCACCATCTCGCTCGATCAATCCGGCGAGGCGCTCTATCGCACGTTCGTCGACGAGGTCATGGGTGTCCATGCCGCCGGCCAGCCGCGCGATACGCGCCAGATCGACGCCCTCACGCAATCGCAGCCCCATCAGCAAGGCTTCCGAGGCCTGGGTGCCGGGGGCGAGCGGCTCCTCGCTTTCGATGCCGTGGCCGTTGCGTGCGACGGCGGCGAGCCAGTTCTCCGGCTTCTTCCGGCGCACGGTGGCAAGCCCGCCGCGACGGCCGTGCGCTCCGGGCCCGACACCCGCATAGGTCTGGTACCGCCAGTAAGCGAGGTTGTGGCGGCTTTCCGCGCCGTGGCGGGCATGATTGCTGATCTCGTACGCAGGTAGGCCGGCGGCAGCGGTGATCGCGCGAGTTGCCTCGAACAGGTCCGCTGCCGCATCCCCGTCAGGGATGGTAAGGCGACCGGCGGCCGCTTCCGTCGCGAACCGCGTTCCGGGCTCGATCGTCAACTGGTACAACGACAGATGCTCGGTGCCGAACGCCAGTGCCTGCTTCAGCTCGGCGGTCCAGGCGTCGAGCGACTGACCAGGGCGGGCATAGATCAGATCAAAGCTGACGCGCGGGAACACGCGCTGGGCAATCTCAAGAGCGGCCAGCCCCTCGCTCACGTCATGCGCCCGGCCGAGAAAATGAAGCGCGCTGTTGTCGAGCGCCTGCAGCCCCAAAGAGACGCGGTTCACGCCGGCCGAAGCGAGATCGGCGAAACAGGCGGATTCCACGGACGATGGGTTGGCTTCCAGCGTGATCTCAATGCCCGGCGCGAAACCCCAGTGTCGCTCCGCCGCCTGCAACACCGCCGCGACCGTCTCGGGCGGCATCAGCGAAGGCGTGCCGCCACCGAAGAAGATCGACGTCAGCCTGCGCCCGGCCAGAACCGATGCCTCATGCGCGAGATCGGCCAGCAGCGATTCGCGCCAGATCGCCTGGTCGACGCTTGCGCGCACATGGCTGTTGAAGTCGCAGTATGGGCATTTGGACACGCAGAACGGCCAATGGACGTAGAGGGCCAGAGCATTGTCGGAAGTCATGATCGCGCCGATATGGCGGCGATGACGCTTCAACGCCACCTCCTCGCGCTCGCCCTTCTGCTAGCTGGCTGCGCGCAGGGGCCAGAGCGCGTGGTGGAGGAGACGCTGACGGAAAAGCCGGCACCGCGCGGCGGCGCCTTGCTTCGCCAGGTGATGCTGGAAGGGCACAACCGGGCACGTGCGCTAGCAGGCGTGCCGCCGCTGCAATGGGACGAGACGCTGGTCGCCTCCGCGCGCGCCTATGCCGAAGAAATGGCGCAAACGCGGCGGTTCGCCCATGCGGAGCAGCCTCATGGTCCCACCCGCCAGGGCGAAAACCTCTGGACCGGAACGCGCAGCGCCTATCGGTTCGAGGAGATGCTGGGCCATTGGGCGGCCGAGGGGCGCGACTTCGTGAACGGCGTCACGCCCGCGTTCAGCCGGACCGGCAAATGGCAGGATGTATCGCATTACACGCAGATGATCTGGCGCAACACGACGCGCGTCGGCTGTGCGATCGCATCAAACCGGCGGGACGATTATCTGGTCTGCCGGTACAGCCCTCCAGGCAATGTGGTGGGCGAACGGACGCTGTGACGGGTGCGGCGAGCGCACCCGTCCACCGCAAGCGTCGTCAGAAAACCGCGGCGACCAGCTGCCGGAAGGCGTCGGCGCGATGGCTGATCGCGTGCTTTTCAGCCTGATCCATTTCACCGAAGGTCTCGGTGCGTCCCTCGGGCAGGAACATGGGATCGTAGCCGAAGCCCTTGTCCCCGCGAGGAGGCCAAACCAGCGTGCCGTCGACACGGCCTTCGAACCATTCCACGTGCCCGTCCGGCCAGGCAAGCGCGAGGGCGCAGATGAAATGGGCGTCGCGGGACGCGTCATCGATCGCGGCGACCTTGTCGTTCACCCGCCGCATCGCTTCGTCGAAATCCTTGGCTTCCCCAGCCCAGCGCGCGGAGAAAATGCCCGGATCACCGCCGAGCGCCTCGACACAGAGGCCACTGTCGTCGGCAAGTGCGGGAAGACCGGAAAGGTCGGCCGCTGCCCGCGCCTTCAGCTCGGCGTTCATGACGAAGGTAGTGCCGGTCTCCTCGGGCTCGGGAAGGTCCAGCTCCTTGGCCGAGACGGCTTCGATGCCATGCCCGTCGAGCAGTGCGGCAATCTCGCGGACCTTGCCGGGGTTGTGGCTGGCGATCACCAGCCTGCCCGGTTTCAGCTTGCGGATCGCCTGCGGCTCATTTCCCTCGCCGCTCATGCGCGGACCGCCCGATCCTGCGCCGCGAAGATCTCGGTGCAGCCGATGCGCGCCAGCCGGAGCAGCCGCAGCAGCGCCTCCTCATCATAAGTCGCGTGCTCGGCCGTCGCCTGCGCCTCTGCGATGTGACCATTTTCGAGCAACACGAAATTGGCGTCCGCGTCCGCGTTCGAATCCTCGTCGTAATCGAGGTCGAGCACCGGATTTCCCTTGAAGATGCCGCAGCTTACCGCCGCCACCTTTTGCGAGATCGGATCCTTTTCGATCTTGCCGGCCTTCATCAGGCCATTAACCGCCAGTCGCAACGCGACCCAAGCGCCGGAGATCGATGCGGTGCGCGTGCCGCCGTCCGCCTGGATCACGTCGCAATCGAGCACGATCTGCCGCTCACCCAGCGCCGTCATGTCGGTGACCGCGCGCAGCGACCGGCCGATCAGCCGCTGGATTTCCTGGGTACGACCGGACTGCTTGCCCTTGGCCGCTTCGCGGCTGCCGCGGGTGTGCGTGGCGCGGGGCAGCATACCATATTCGGCGGTGACCCAGCCCTGCCCCTTGCCGCGCAGAAACGGGGGCACCCGCTCCTCAACGCTGGCGGTGACGAGCACGCGCGTGTCGCCGAAGCCGATCAGCACCGATCCCTCGGCGTGACGGGTGAAGTTCGGCTGGATGGTGATGGCGCGCATCTGATCAGGCGCACGGCCGCTGGGACGCATTTGGGACAACTCCTGAAGCCGCTCGCCCGGAACCTGAAGCAGCCTGCGGCTTTGTTCAAGCGCGTGGCATGCCTCGGCGGCGCTGGACGGGCAGCGGTGATTTCACCCGGCCGTAGCCGCTGGATGATTGCCGCGCCAGTATGCGCCGCCTAGATTTGGAACGTGACCCCATCTCCGCCCATCGCCGAACTGTCCGATCGAGCGCGCGACATCTTCCGCCGCGTCGTTGACGGTTATCTGGCGAGCGGCCTGCCCGTCGGATCGAAGACGCTGGCGCAGGCGGGCCTCAACCTGTCGCCAGCGTCGATCCGCAGCGTCCTGGCGCAGTTGGAAGATTGGGGGCTTCTGGCCGCGCCCCACACCTCTGCGGGACGCATGCCGACGGAACTGGGCCTGCGCCTGTTTGTCGACGGCATGATGCAGGCGCTTGAGCCCTCCGCCGAGGAACGGGCGACGATCGAAGCGCGGGCGGGACTTGCCGGGCCGGTGGAGGAAGCGCTCGCCGCCACCACGGCCGCGCTTTCCGGCCTGTCGGCCTGTGCGGGCCTGGTCATGGTGCCCAAGCATGAGCAGGTGCTGCGTTCGATCGGCTTCGTCCCCCTGTCACACGGACAGGCGCTGGCAGTGCTGGTGAGCGAGGACGGCGCGGTGGAAAACCGCGTCGTGGACCTGCCGCCGGGCGTGGGTCCGGCCGCGCTGGTGGAGGCCGGCAATTACATGTCGGCGACGCTATCCGGGCTGACCCTGGCAGCGGCACGCGCGCGGATCGAACGGGAACTGGCGCAAGGGCGCGCGGATGTCGACAGTGCGGCGCGTGCGCTGATCGAGCGCGGCATCGCGGTGTGGAGCGAAGATGGCGAGCGCCGGCCGGTGCTGATCGTTCGCGGGCAGGCCCGCCTCCTCGACGACGCCGCAACCGCAGACCTGGACCGGGTGCGCGAATTGCTGGACGATCTGGACGGGAAACAGGAAATCGCCGCGCTGCTCGATTCCGCCCGCGCCGGCGATGCGACGCGCATTTTCATCGGCGCGGAGAACAAATTGTTCGCGCTTTCCGGTTCGTCCGTCATCGCCAAGCCCTTTCGCGGGAGCGATGGCCGCGTGGTCGGCGTTGTCGGCGTGATCGGGCCGACCCGGTTGAACTACGCGCGCGTCGTGCCCATGGTGGATTTCACTGCCGCAACGCTCGCCCGTTTGATGGGTTGAGCTGCCAGCAAAGACAGGGAAACAATGAACGAAACCGAGACGAACACCCCGGGCGAGGATCTGCGCGACGAAACCGCTGCCGCCGCCCCCGAGGTTGCCGAGCATGACCGTTTGACCGAGCTGGAGGGACAGCTGGCCGAGGCCAAGCAGCAGACGCTTTACGCCCAGGCCGAGATCCAGAACGTGCGTCGCCGCGCGGAGAAGGACGCCGCCGATGCCCGCGCCTACGCGGCGACATCGTTCGCGCGCGACGTGCTGAGCGTGAACGACAATCTGGAGCGTGCGCTGGCGGCGATTCCCGCCGACCTGCGCGAGGACGAACGGCTGAAGGGCCTGGTCACTGGCCTGGAAGCCACCGGCCGTGAGCTGACCAGCGTGTTCCAGCGCCATGGCCTGACCCGGATCGAGGCGATGGGGCAGCCGCTCGATCCAAACCGGCACCAGGCGATGATCGAAATGCCGTCCGATGCGGAACCCGGCACGATTGTTCAGGAAATGCAGTCCGGCTGGATGATCAAGGATCGCCTGCTTCGCCCGTCCCTGGTCGGTGTGGCGAAGAAGCCGAACTGATCACGAGCATGTGCGATTGCCCGGAGATGATGGCGGCGGGTGCCGCCCGTCGATCGTCTCCGGGCAATCAGGTCAGCGTGCGCTTGGAGGCCAGGGTGGCGCCCCTGACGAGAAGCGCCGGGTGACCACAAGTCCGTCGGCCAGATTAGCCGTCAGTAGCGATGGGCGGCGCCGTGCCGCCGTCTTCACACGATCCAGCCATGCCGCAATGTCGGCAGCAGCCGCGCGGGTCAGCGCGATCGCCTCTTCCGGTTCAACCAGCTGAAAGCGGATGGCTGACCCAGCCGGGAGTTGCGCCAGCCGATCAATGTCGGGATCGATCACCACGGCAATGCGCGGGTAGCCTCCGGTCGTCTGGTGGTCGGCGGTCAGCAGGCTCATCCTGCCATCACCATCGATCTGGAGCGCGCCGCGCATCGCTGGCTCGCTGGGCATGTCGATCCGCTCCGGCGGAAGCGGCGGACCATCAAGCACCATTCCCATGCGGTCGAAACGGGCGCTGGCGGCGAAGGGCTCGCTGGTGAGCCGGCAAAGCACTTCTGGTGTGAAATATCGCTGCTGCGGCCCCAGAACGGCACGGGCGACGGTGAAGGGCTCTCCATCAGCGGGCAGAGGAATATCGACCGAGGCGACATCGCGGTGCGCCTCCCGCACCGTCAATCTATCGCCCTCTCCGATCCGCCCTCCGCCCAAGCCTGCGATCAGATGCGTCGCGCTGCTGCCGAGCCACTCGCTGCACTCCAGCCGACCCGCCGGCGCGCAATAGCCCCAATTGCCGCCCGATTCGCGAATGCGGCAGCGCGCGCCGGGCTGAAGCGTCACCACGCACCAGCCGCCGACCTCAACGCCGTTGACGGTTGCCGAGGCAGCACCGGTGATCGCGACCGAGACGGCGCGCTCCTCCGCCACCAGCGTCAGGCCGCCCAGCGAGAATTCGATGGCGGATCCATATCCGCCGCTCGCACCCACTGCCGCCGCGAAGGCTCGCCGATCGACCGGACCTGATGGCGGCACGCCGAAGCGGCGCCAACCGGGCCGCCCGGCATCCTGGATGCTGGTGAGCGGCCCTGCCTCCTCAATCCGCAACCGCGCATCGCTCATCACAGCGCCTCCGCGCCGACGCGAATGAAGCGCACCCGATCGCCGGGCTCGAACAGAAAGGGGCGATCGGCCGCCGCGTCGAGCACGCGAAGCGACGTGCGCCCGATCACCCACCAGCCGGTAGGCATGGGCAGCGTCGTGATCAGGCACTGCGGACCGGCAACCATCACGCTGCCCACCGGATGGCCCCGCACCGCCGCTGCCTTGCGCGGCAAGTGCAGGTCTCGCAGTACGCCGCCGAGATAGGCATAGCCGGGCGCGAAGCCGTACATGAAGACGCGATAGTCACCCGCCAGATGGGCGGCGATCACCGCCTCTTCAGACAGGCCAAGCGTCTGGGCGGCCGCGGCCACGTCAGGAGCAGCATCACCATCGTAACAGACCGGCACTTCGTGGGTGGTGGTGGCCAAGAGATCGACCGATGCGGCTTCAAGCGAGCGAAGATGCGCGGCGACACTGGCGTGATCGGTAGCAAGAGGATCGAACACGATCAGCAGGCTCGTATAGGCCGGCACCGCCTCCTCGAACCATGCGGGCGGTTGTGCCGAGAGCGCACGATCCAGCGACACCACCTGCGCAAACACATCCTCTGCGATCTCGCCCCCGAAATCCGCGAGCAACGCGCCGGAGCCGACCGGACGGAAGGTGGGCCCGCTCATGCCCGGTCGAGGAAGGGTGCGATCGCCAGGCCCTGCCCTTCCAGCACCGATCGTATCCGCGACGCCATGGCGACGGCGGCGGGGTTGTCGCCGTGCACGCAAATGGAGTCCGCCGCCAGCCGGATGGCGCCGCCCTCGACGGTCGGCATCGCGCCGCTGTCGAAAAAGTTGAGCAGGCGCGCCGCCGCAGCTTCCGCATCATGGATGACCGCACCCGGTGCGCTGCGGGGGACCAACTGTCCCGAAGCGGCATAGCCGCGATCGGCATAGATTTCGCTGAACACGCGAAGCCCGGCCCGCCCCGCCGCAGCCTCCAATTGCGTGCCCGAGATCGCGAGCACGGCAAGCTCCCGATCCAAGGCACGAACGGAACGGACGATCGCCTCGGCAACATCGCGTTCGGCCGCCGCGACGTTTGCGAGAGCTCCATGCGGCTTAACATATCGCACCGGATGGCCAGCCAGCGCCGCCATGCCCAGCAATGCGCCGACCTGAGCGGCAACGAACCGCTCGATTTCGGCCACGCCCACGGGCAAGCGGCGGCGGCCGAAGCCGGCGATGTCGGGATAGCTGGGGTGCGCCCCCACGACCACATCGTGCTCGCGTGCGAGCGAAAGCGTCCGGAACATGGTCTCCGGATCGCTCGCATGGCCGCCACACGCGACATTGGCGCTGGTGACGAGGCCGAACATCGCGGGGTCGTCCCCCATGGTCCAAGGGCCGAAGCCTTCGCCAAGATCCGCGTTGAGGTCGATGGTCATCACGGCGCCTGCCTACTCCGTGCCGCCAGGCCTGTCCAAGCTTCCGCCGGCGCCCGGTCGGCATTTGGAGACGCGGGCGCCGCGTCCAGCCGGTGCTTAGAGCGACTGTCCGTCGTCGATGTCGATGACCGATCCGCTGACCCAGGCGCTTGCGTCCGAGGCGAAATAGAGCAGTTGCGGGTCAAGCACGTCGATCGGCATGAAGCGGCGACGATGCCACCCTGCGATCTGTTTCGCGCCGCCTTCGCTCTCAAACCAGTCGCCGGCGATCTCGGTCTGGATATAGCCCGGCTGGATCACATTGACGTTGATCCCCTGCCGCACCCATTCACGGGCAAGATTGCGGCCCAGATGCGCCACTGCGGCCTTGGAGGCGGCATAGGCGCTATCCCCGTGCCCGGTCACATGCGCAGTGATCGATCCGACAAGGACGATCCGACCACGGCCGCTGTCACGCGAACCGGCAGCGATCATACGCCGCGCGCCTTCTCGTGCCGTCAGCAGAACGCCGGTGAAATTGGTGTCGATCGTCTGGCGCAGCTTGTCAGGCGCCACATCGACCGTGCGACCGCCATTGGCCACGCCGGCATTGGCGATGACAGTATCAACCGTGCCGAAGCGAGCCTCTGCCGCATCAAAGGCAGCTGCGATCGATGCCTCATCGGTCACGTCGATGGCGACCGGCAGCGCCTTTTCGCCGAGGCGCGCCGCAAGCGCCTCCACCCGGTCGACACGCCGTGCGCCGATCACCACCTGTGCACCGGCAGCGACGAAGACTTCTGCAAAATGAGCACCGAGCCCGGAAGACGCGCCCGTGATGAGCGCGGTGCGCCCGCTAAGATCGAAAGCCACGCATCCTCCCCGTTCTGGCGCCCTGTCGGCGCCGAACGGAGCGATCGGGCGAGGTGCTGGTGACCCCTACGGGACTCGAACCCGTGTTTCAGCCGTGAAAGGGCCGCGTCCTAACCACTAGACGAAGGGGCCAGCGGGGGGTGCAGCTAGAGGGGGGCGAGGCACCTGTCAATCGCCACATTCCACTTCATCTGCATTTTATCGGCAGCCAATCAATCCGCCCATGCAGCGTCGTCGATGTGGAGCTCGGCCGCCGGGCGCTGCGACCAATCATCGATCTTCGGGCGACCGGCGAGCCAGAGCTTGCGGTGCGGCGCAGCGCCGAGCAGCGCGGCACCCAGCGGTGTATCCGCCGACCGGAACGCCATCGCTTTCAGGCTGCGCCCGTCATCACCGGCCACGATCGCGCGAATATGGCCGTTGCCGACCACGTCGACACGGACCGGGCGCACCGGCCCGATCGCAACCCGCGGACTAGGCCAGCCGACGCCGTAAGGGCCACCTGTCTCCATCGCCGTGACCAGATCGGGTGTGACTCCGCCAGGCGCATGGATCGAATCCACTAACAGCGCCCGGTCGGCCACCGCTGCCGTGACCCGATCCGCCAACAGCTCCTCGAGGAAGTCGGCAAAGGAAGGCACCTGGTCCGCCATGATCGTCAAGCCTGCCGCCATGGCATGTCCCCCGCCTGCGACCACCAGTCCCGCAGCCTTGGCGGCCAGAACTGCCTGCCCCAGATCCACACCCGGGATCGACCTGCCTGAACCCTTGCCGATGCCATTTTCATCCACGGCGATGACGATCGCGGGCTGACCGAGTTTTTCCTTCAGCCGCCCTGCGACGATCCCGATGACGCCCGGATGCCAGGCCTTACCAGCGACAACGGTCACACGGCGACCAGAGGCGTACATGGCTTCCGCCTCCGCCTGGACGGTGGCCTCAATCGCGCGCCGCTCCTCGTTCAAGCGGTCCAGCTCGGCGGCGATTTTTTTCGCCTCCGCCACATCCTGCGTCGTGAGCAGACGCAGGCCGAGATCGGCTCGCCCGACCCGGCCGCCGGCGTTGATGCGGGGTCCAAGCGCAAAGCCAAGGTCGCTGGCGGTAGGCGCCCGCGTCAGGCGCGACGCCTCGATCAAGGCGGCAAGGCCAGGGTTGCGCCGGCCAGCCATGACCTTCAACCCCTGGGCGACGAAAGCGCGGTTCAGGCCGCGCAGCTGGGCGACATCCGCCACCGTTCCCAACGCGACCAGATCGAGAAGCTCGATCAACTTCGGTTCCGCCCGGTTCGCGAAGAACCCTCGGCGGCGCAGCGAACGAAGCACCGCCGCGCCGAGCAGGAAAGCGACACCGACGGCCGCGAGATGGCCGTGGGCTGCCCCTTCCGCCTCATCAAGGCGATTGGGGTTCACCACTGCATGTGCCACCGGCAGTTCGCTGGCGCATTGGTGATGATCGACCACGATCACGTCGACCGGCGCCGCATGCGCCGCCGCCAGGGCATCGAACGCCTGAGCGCCGCAATCGACCGTGACGATCAGCGAGGCCCCTTCCCGCGCCAGTCGCGTCATCGCCGCCGCGCTAGGGCCATAGCCTTCGGCCACGCGATCCGGGATGTAGCCGCGCGCCTCGATCCCGAGTTGGCGCAGAAGCAGGATCATCAGCGCGGCGGAAGTCGCCCCGTCCACATCGTAGTCGCCGAAGATCGCGATGCTCTCCGCACGCTGCACCGCGTCCGCCAGCCGGTCCGCGGCGGCATCCATGTCCCGAAAAATCGAAGGATCCGGCATGAACGCCCGGATCGACGGGCTGCGATGATCCTCGAGCGTCTCGGGTGAGCAGCCGCGGGCAAGCAGCAGCTGCGTGACGAGATCGTGCGGCGCGAGATTGTCGGCGGCGGTGGCGCGCCATCGCCATGGCTGGCCCAGGATCGACCGTTCCACGCCCAGGACGTGCATCATGCCGCTATGCTCCCGGCGTCCAGGGCGCTTCGCGAAACCATTTGGTGATGATGTATTTCACGCCTTCGGACACTGCCGTACCTTCATGCAGCGTGGCGGTGTTCGGGCTGCCGTCCGGGTTCATGTTGTTCCACGCGAGCAGCGTACCCCGCTTCGGCTTCACCCGAACGCCCGCCTGAGGGAACCAGGTCGCGCCGCCCTCCTCCACGTCGTTGAGGAAGATCATCGCGGTCCAGACCCGCTGCCCGCCAGACGCCTTCATCGAGGGCCAGTAGCTTTCGCCCTCGTGGAAGTAATCGTGATGCGCCTTGAAATACTGCCCGGGCGCATAGCGCTGCCCCTGCATCGTCTCTCCCCAAAGGGGATCGAGCCCGAGGAGATGGGCCAGCCCCTCGTCGATTGGCTGGATCTCGGGCGAGCGGCGGTTCATGTCGCAGCTCTCCGACGTCCGGAACGTGGTGTCGCCGTGATCCGACAGAAGCGTGGAAGGTCGCCGGTTGGCATCGATCATCGCCACCAGCCGCTTGCAGGTGGCCACGTCGAGATAGGCCGGAATTTTCCAGGCGGCAGCCTGTTCGGTGGGAAGGCGCACGGCGCGTGGATCCGCCTCCAGCCGAGCGGCAACGGAGCTGCCGATGCGGGCGCGATGCTCTGAAGGATGACCGGGAACGCTGGTGATCGCCATGGCGCACCTATTTGCGCGCGCCAAAGCGGAAGGCAAGATCCCGCGGGAAAGCGGCCATCCAAGGCAGAGCCATGATGGAGGTGGGGAGCTTCTGTTGCCCGGCGCTCCCCGTGCCGCTGGAATCCGCTTCTGTTGCCCGGTGCGGTCCGACCGCGCTATTTTGGAGTAACCTTAGGCCGTTAAGCCGTCAGGTTACGCCGCAATCGCGAGTGCTTCGTTATCGTTGGCACTTGTGTATGGGCCGTCGCGGTGGTCCCATTCCGAGCAAAAACCAGCGCTTTTCAACACACGTCGATCCTGGTTCGGCCCCGTCAACGAAGCTGCTGGGAAGCAGCTGCGATGGTGGAGCCGCCGGGTACTGCCCCCGGGTCCGCTGTGCTTATTCTTCGCCGGCGTTTATCGCCATAGCCGTGGGGCAAGCCCCGCGAGCACGACCGATATAGGGCGCCGAACACAAAGTTGGAAGAGGCGCCTTTCGGTCGCCATAATGCGGGTGCATATAACAGGATATCATGCTTACCCAGCGTTCCCGATACGCGCTCCGCTCGATGCTGTTCCTTGCGACCATGCCTGCGGGCGGACCACCCACCCCGATGAACCGCATCGCCGCCGAGGCGAACGTTCCGCGCAAGTTCCTCGAGCTGATCCTGGCGGATCTGCGCGATGCCGGCCTGCTGCACAGCCAGCGAGGCAAGATGGGCGGTTACGTCCTGTCGCGCCCGGCGCATCTGATTTCGCTCGGCGAAGTGATCCGCGTGATCGAAGGGCCGCTGGCGCTCGTCCCCTGCGTCAGCCGCACGGCCTATCGCCCGTGCAAGGATTGCAAGAGCGAGGCGGATTGCGCCATTCGCCACGCCATGGCCCGGGTGCGGGATGAAACCGCGCGCATCCTTGATGGCACCAGCCTGGCGGATGCAACGGCCGAGGAGATGGCCGCGGCGTAAACGCCCGGCCACTCCACCTACATCATCAGGCGAGCAGAACGCTCGCCCCGCCGTTCAGACGTTTGGTCGCGCCTTCAGCTCGTCGCGAATCTCGCGCAGCAGCGCGACGTCTGCGGGTTCCGCCTTGGGCTCGTCCGCCGTCTTGGCCTTTTCATGCTCGAACAGGGCCACCGCTCGGTTGACGGTACGGACCAGCATGAAAATGATGAAGGCGACGATCAGGAAGTTCACCGCCTGGGTGATGAACGCTCCATAGCCGAGCAGCGGAACGCCAGCCTTCTTCAGCGCCACGTAATCGGTGGAGCCCTGCAAGGCCGCCGGCACATCACCGAGCACCAGGAAATAGCTGGAAAAGTCCAGCCCTCCGAATACCTTGCCGATCACCGGCATCAACACGTCTTCCGTGAGCGACGTCACGATCTTGCCGAACGCGGCACCGATGATCACCGCCACGGCGAGATCCAGCACATTGCCGCGCGCGATGAACGCCCTGAATTCTTTGAGCATCGTCACCTTCCCCGTGTTTTGATCGACGCTAATTGCTCTTTGCCCCTTCGCCAAGCCACCAGACTGTCCTATATCGATGACACAGTAACTGGAGAGCCAACTCATGAGATCGCGCCCTGTCGTCCTCCTTGCTCTGTCCGCCAGCCTTGCCGGCTGCGGGATCAACAGCGTTCCGACGGCGGAAGAGAATGCCAAGGCGCGCTGGGCCGATGTGCAGAACCAGTATCAGCGCCGGGCGGACCTGATCCCCAATCTGGTCGCGACCGTGAAGGCCGCGGGCGCCCAGGAGAAGGACGTGCTGACCGAGGTCACACAGGCCCGCGCCTCGGCGACCCAGATCCAGGTTTCCGGTGACGATCTGGCCGATCCAGCCAAGATGCAGGCGTATCAGCGCGCGCAGGCGGGCCTGACATTGTCGCTGCAGCGGCTGCAGGAGGCGTATCCGGAACTCAAGAGCCAGGCGAACTACACAACGCTGATGAGCCAGCTGGAAGGTACGGAAAACCGCATCACCATCGCTCGCAACGATTACAACACCGCGGTGCAATCCTATAACACGCGCATCCGCACCTTCCCTGACGCGATTGGCGCCCGCATCTTCTATGGCGCCAAGCCGATGGTGCCGTTCCAGGCGACCACGCCCGGAGCAGAAGCCGCGCCAAAGGTGGATTTCGGCGGCTGATCGTCGGCATGTCCGCACCGCTTGCTGAAGACAGGGCGCATGGCGGCGGCCAGACGCCGCCGCTTCGGCTATGGCTCGCTGCCCTGCTGGCGGCGGCGTCGCTGCTCCTGTCGCCGTTCGCCATCGGTACGGCAGATGCGCAGACATTTCCCAAGCTGACCGGCTTTGTCGTGGACGCCGCCGAGATACTGCCGCCGCAGGTGGAAGCGCAGCTCACCCAGCAGCTCGATGCGGTTCAACGGGAGACCAAGCGGCAATTGATCGTCGCAACCGTGCCGAGCCTGCAGGACTATCCGATTGAGGAATATGGCTATAGGCTGGGCCGGGCCTGGGGCGTGGGCCTGAAGGACGTCAACAACGGCGCCATCCTTCTTGTCGCACCCAACGAGCGAAAGGTGCGCGTGGAGGTCGGCTACGGCCTGGAACCGATCCTGACGGACGCTTTGTCGAGCGTGATCATCAACCAGCAGATACTACCGCGTTTCAAATCCGGAGATCTGCCGGGCGGCGTGGTTGCCGGCGCTCAGGCGCTTGAGGCGCAAATGCGCGCTTCGCCCGAGGAAGCGCAGGCCAGGCTGGATGCCGCGATCAAGGAATTTGACGGCGCGCAGGCGGGCCAGCGTCGCAGTGGCGGGGGCTTCCCGCTTGGCCTCGTTTTTTGGGGCATGATTGCGCTTTTCGTTCTCCTGTCGCTGGGCCGCCGCGGCAGCGCCAAGGGCCGGCGTTACCGGGGCGATAGCGGGCTAAGCTCGGTGATCCTGTGGAACATCGCCGCGAATGTCGCGAGCGCCGCGATCAACAGCAGCGACGACGATGACAGCTGGGGCGGCGGCGGTGGCTGGGGCGAAGGATCCGGCGGCGGCGGCTGGGGCGGCGG